>JAGGVO010000020.1 GCA_021157965.1 Candidatus Neomarinimicrobiota bacterium | reverse complement strand
TTCGGAGGTGGAATAATCCATGAGGAATTTCCGGGTGGATTTTTTCATTGGAATCCTTCTTTTTAATGTAATTAATTTAACTATTTGCAGGAAGAATTAAAAGAGTTCAGAATGCTGAGTCGGCAGTCGGCAGTCGGCAGTCATCAGTTGTCAGTCATCAGTCGACAGGATTGGTCAACTCGTCACGCGTCACTTTCTTGCAATTCCCAAAAAAACGTTCTATTTTCCCACGCTTACGGAAAGCCACCTTAGCTCAGCTGGTAGAGCACCGCTTTCGTAAAGCGGTTGTCGCCGGTTCGAGTCCGGCAGGTGGCTCAAATGCAAAAAAGGCGCCGGATCCGGCGCCTTTTTTTTGTGTGTATGGTTCTGTCAGAGGATATATGTTTCTTTTCCGGCAACAGGGATGATGTGTTATCGACATACCACTCAGCCGTCTGCTGTTCTCTGCCGTTTATGAGAAGTTGCTTAACTGATTGCCGCAGAATATAGGATTCCCCGAAAAAAAATAAAATGAAAAAGTTTGGTTTTTTATTACGCATGAAACAGGGCCAGGAATATGGCGGAAATGAGCGGAATGGAGAAATTGTCATTCACCCGCTGCAAAAGGGCTTCACAAATGGATGTAAGCACCACAACCGCGAAAACCTTCCAGAGCACCAGATGTGGATACCCGATGATAAAAATCAGCACACCGGTGAGAATAAAAGCACCGGTTCCCATAAGGGTGTGGTTGTAGATCCACCGGATTTTGCCCCAGCGTTTTCCCACCAGCGCTGCCGAAGCATCGCTGATGGACAGGAGCAGACAGGCCGGAACGGAATAATCGGGCTTGAAATACCAGAGGACCAGCCAAAATGAGACAAATTGCCAGGATGCACCGGTCAGTTTATAGCCCAATTCTTCCGATTCCCGCATGGAATGTCCCGCCAGCCATTTGAATATTTTCTGAAAGAACGGAATCCAGCGCCTTCCTACATCCAGACAGATAAAGGGAATGGAAAATCCCCCTAAAATAAGGAGTGTCATCTGCCGGGATGTGAATCCGAACCACTCGGGCATAAAATAAACTCCAAAGGGAATCACTCCCGAAAGCACATGAAGAACTTTACGGTCTGTTTCTGTTTTCATCATAGGTGTTTACCGGTTGTGTTTTTCTTCAGGGAGCTGACTCACGGTGAGAACGATGCCCCGGGGTTCCTTGAGCACCGTCCCCCCTTCGATGGACTGGGACAAAACGGTGAATGCCAGCAGGTCATCCCGCTCCACAAAGCGGACATCACTCACTTCCAGCCCGGCACTTTCGATTTTTCTTATGGCGGCAAACTGACTCATCCCCACCACATCGGGGACTGTCCAGGATTTGAGTCCCAAACTGGCATAAAGTACCACAGGTGTCCCCCGGGTCACGTAAACGCCCGGATCCAAGGACTGGTCATATATTACACCGCGGGGACTGTTGGAATAATCCCAAAGCACCGTATCCAGTTCCATCTGATATTCCCGGAGAATAATTTCGGCTCCCCGGAGGGTTTTGCCGATGAGGTTTGGAAAGGGAATCTCCTTTTCGACGGTAGAGATATCCAGATAAACCCGTCTGCCCAGGCGGACTTTAGAGCCCGGCCGGGGGCGTTGACTCAGGACGGTGAAGGGTTCCAGATCGCTGCTGGGTTTGGATTCTCCACGCATGGGGATAAAGCCTTCCCGTCGCAGCAGGGAGGCGGCACGGTCCCAGGGCATGTAGCGGACATCCAGGAGAATGCGCGTATCCCGCCGGCTTACGATGAAAGGCATCAGCACATAATCAAAAATAAGATAAGCCGCAAAGCTTACACACCCTAATACCACGAAAAAGAGAATGATTCGTTTAATGAATCCCATGCATCCTTCCGTAATTATTCGGAAATTTACATTCTTTTCACCCGTCCTGCAAAAGAACCTTCACAATCATAACGGTGAGGATAAGTCCTGAGAACAGGTAAGGCGGCATCTTTCCAGTGCTCCGGCGCATTGGCCGGCGGATCCCCCCAGGAAAATTCAGAATGTTTTTCAAGAAAAGTCTGAAGCACCTCCACATTTTCCGCCTCATCAAATGTACAGGTGCTGTAAATAATGTTTCCACCCGGTGGAACGGCCCGGCTTACATTCTCCAAAATTTCAAGCTGGAGTCCCCGAAGGTTTTCCAGATCCTCCGCTTTGCGCCGCCACCGCAAATCGCTCCGTTTCCGGATTACCCCGAACCCGCTGCAGGGAGCATCCACCAGAAAGAGGGGTGCCGGCGGAAAAGCATGGGTCCGGGCATCTGCTTCTTCCAGGGTATAACGGGTAAAATGCAGACGCCGGAGTGTTTCGTCAACCTGTCTCAGGCGCCGTCCATCCACATCATAGGCAAAAATTTTTCCATCCGGAAGGGTCTTTTTCAACAGGGCGGCGGTTTTCCCTCCGGGTGCACTGCACACATCACAGGCCCGGTGAATCCCCCCTTCCGGAAAAAAATATTCGGGCAAAACCGATGAAACATCCTGGATGGTCACTTTCCCGGAAGTAAAGATTTCATGTTCCATGAGGGACTGAACCGAGCGGACCGTAAAAAAATCCTCCCGATCCGGATGGACACCAATCCAGATATCCAGGTTTATCAGGGCTTCAATCACCGTATCCCGGGCGCTGTCAACCATCAGTCGCACCATACGAACCGGCGGTTGATTCAATTTGAACAGGAGATATTCCAGCTCATCACCAAACTGCCGTTGCCACCGTTCCACCAGCCAGTCCGGAAAGCTGTGACGAATACCGGGAGAAATGGAGAGGTCCTCCAGAAAGGTTTTATATCCCCCCGAATCCCGGAAACGGATGAGCTGCCGGAGGATGGCATTGACAAACTTCTTCTGATATCCGGCCAGGGAGACAAGGGAGTGCACGGTCCCGTGATCCCGGGTTCCCTCCATGTGAAAAATCTCCGCAGCTCCCATGAGCAAAAGGATTCGAGTCTGAAGGGGTGGTTTTTTAGGGGATTTTAAAAATCGAGCAATCAATGCATCGGACTGGCGTTGCCACTGGATGGTCTGATGAACAAGGGCATCGCGAAACCGGCGGGACTGAGGATCTAAAGGATGTCCGTATTTTTGCAACAGGTGATCAATATAGGCTTTGCCGGTGAACCAGTGCCGGAGAATTGACACGGCGTCTTTCCGACTGTCATTGGGTTCCATCGACGGTCCTGTAAGAAGTGATATCCCATCCGTTGAGAAAATCCGCCACGGTCATGGCCCGTTTCCCTTCCGGCTGAATCTCCTCCGGAAAAATCAGTCCGTCCCCACAATGGATGGCAAAAGCCTGTTTACCGGTCTTTTCCAGGGTTCCGGGACGGGTATCGGGCACCGGTTCAAAACGCGCTTTGAAAATTTTGATGAGGGTCCCCCTGAGAAAGAATCGGGCACCGGGGACAGGCGCAAAGGCACGAATAGTATTGATAAGCATCCGGCCGGGGCGGGTAAAATCAAGAATAGCCTCTTCCGGATGGATTTTCGGTGCCGGCGTGGCTTTGGAATTGTCCTGGGGGATGGGCCTGAACCCGTGAGATTCAAGTCCGTCCAGGGTTTCCAAAAGACATTCAGCCGCCAGCATTTTCAGGCGGTTGTAGAGGGTACCGGTTGTATCTTGAGGATGGATGGGGATACGCTTTTGGAGGAGCACACCGCCGGTATCCACCTTATCCTCAATTTGAAAGGTCGTAATGCCCGTTTCGGTTTCTCCCTGCAGAATTGCCCGGTGAATGGGTGCGGCCCCCCGGAATTTGGGAAGTAACGAGGCATGGGCATTGACCGCCCCATAGGGAGGAATGGCATAGAGCTCCCGTGGGAGGATGCGGAACGCCACCACAACCAGAATATCCGGCTGATAATCACGGATTGTCCGGAGAAATTCCGGATCTTTCAGATTCATAGGCTGGAGAATAGGCAGATCGAGTTCCAGCGCCCGTTTTTTCACAGGTGATGGCAAAAGTTTCCGTCCCCGCCCCCGGGGTTTATCAGGGACCGTAACCACTGCAGAAACCTGATGGCAGGATTCCACAAGCTTATCCAGAGAGGGGACGGCAAAATCAGGCGTCCCCATGAAAATGATTTTCATACTGGGTGTTTTTTTTCCGGGTTAAAAATTAAATCTGAAGGGATGCCAGTTCAGAGAGCTTTTTTTTGATGAACATTTTCCGTACGGGACTGATACGATCCGTAAAGAAAATGCCGTTGAGGTGATCATATTCATGTTGCATCACCCGGGCAGGGAAACCGGTAAAGGTTTCCTCGTGAGTTTTCAGGTTCAGATCCTGCCAACGAAGGCGGATTGTAAGGGCGCGGGGTACATTCTCCCGGATGCCGGGTATGGAAAGACAGCCTTCTTCCTGGATGTCGGTCTCTTCGGACATTTCAAGAATTTCGGGATTCAGAAAGACGGAGTCACCCCGTTCATCCTCAAAGGCTGCCGCTCCTACGACGAAAATGGCACGGCTTTCCCCCACCTGATTGGCTGAAAGGCCAATCCCGTCATCGTCATACATGGTCAGCACCATATCCTGAGTAAACCGGCGAATGGCATCCGTCATCTTATTCACAGGCGCGGTTTTCTTCCGGAGTACCGGCGCACCGTAGGTAAAAATTTTCAATCTTTCAGGGGTGTATTGGGTCATGACTATTTTTTCATGGCCTGTACGGGTTCAATTTTGGAAGCGATGGCATTTTTCCGGACTTCCAGTTTTACATCCTTGCCCACTTTAATCACCACGGTGCTTTCATCTTTCAGGGAATCGATTTCACCGATAAGTCCGCCAATGGTGACAACTTTGTCCCGGGGCTGGAGAGAACTGAGCATTTTCTGGGTTTCTTTCTGTTTTTTTGCCTGGGGACGAATCATAAAAAACCATATCACTACCATGATAAGGATAAAGGGAAAAAGGGTTACCAGAGCATTTGGTTGTTGTCCCTGGGCGGCCTGTGCAAAAAGATTTAATAACATTTTTTTTCTCCTGTTTTGACGGATATTAATGATAATGGGGAATCAAATCAAGAATTCTACGAATGGTGGAGAGTTTAAGAGGGGTGACTGTCGAGTGGCGTGTGACGCATGTTGCTTCATTCCCCCGGACAGAAGTTTGGAGTTTTTCCTTTTCTCCATTCTTCTTACCCTCTTAAACCCTTAAATTTCATTATGGCTATAAAACCTGAATTACTGTCCCCTGCAGGGGATTTGGAGACGGCTTTGGCTGCGTTTGAAAGCGGCGCCGATGCAGTCTATGGGGGACTCTCCCGCTTCAATGCCCGGGAGCGTACCCAAAATTTTACAGAGGCTGATTTTGCCAGGCTGATAGCTTATGCCCGGATGCACGGCAAAAAGGTTTACCTAACCCTGAATACACTGGTCATGGATCGTGAGCTGCCGGATGTGGCTGATTTTCTCAGCCTCATGTCCGGGCTCCGCCCCCATGCGGTAATTGTCCAGGATTTCGGCATTTTGCGCCTTATACGGGAGCATTTCCCCGAACTGCCCATTCATGCCTCCACTCAGATGGCAGTCCACAATTCCGCCGGTGTCAATTTCCTGGCGGAAAAGGGTATCAGCCGGGTGATTCTGGAACGGCAGGTAACGCTGGAGGAGCTGAAGCTGATTCAAAGCCGTTCTGCCCTTGAGCTGGAAGTCTTTATACATGGCGCCCTCTGCTGCAGTCTGTCCGGCGTGTGCCTTTTCTCCTCCTGGATGGGTGGCTGGAGCGGGAATCGGGGCAAGTGCAAACAACCCTGCCGACGGCGCTATTTTGCACCGGATGGGAACGGCTTTTTCTTTTCCACCAAAGATTTATACACCCTGGATCTGATTCCCCAATTGAAACGACTGGGGATTGCCTCCCTGAAAATTGAGGGACGTCTTCGGAAAGCCGATTATGTGCGACCCGTTGTGGAGGCCTACCGCCTGATGCTGGATACTCCCGAAGGTGAGGAACAAGATGTGCTCAAAAAAGCCCGGGGTATTCTAAACCGGGCCTCGGGCAGGGAGTGGTCATTCGGATTTTTCACCAAAAAAGCCATGAAATCGGTTATAAACCACAATTCCATGGGAAGTCAGGGACAGTGGGTCGGAGACGTGACATCCGTCCGGCCAAACGGGTTCCTGATGAAGTCATCCCAGCGGATTTTCCTGGGGGATAAGCTCCGGGTTCAACCGACATCGGGAGAAAAGGGTCCCTCCTTTATCGTAACCCTTATGCGTAAAGACAACACCCCGGTGCGAAGAAGCGAAAAAAACACCCGTCTTTTCATCCACTGTGACAAGGAGATTCCCGAAGGGGGCAAGGTCTTCCGCATCGGGAGTCCCGTTAAATATCCCCGGATAAATGTGGATAAAATCCCGGAAATCCGCCATTGGATCCGCCTGGAGGTTCGGATTCATCATGACGGATTTCATGCCCTGGTAACGGATCCTCCTCTCCCCCGCCCTATCACCATTCCCGGCGATGTACAGGAAGCAAAAAAGCATCCCGTCACCCGACAGGATGTGGAAACCGAATTGCAGAAACTGAGGGTGGACGGAATCGGCCTGCTGAATCTCACGGTAATTCCGGAGGGGGACTTTTTCATTCAGAATAAAACATTCCGAGCCATGCGGCAGGCCCTGGCCGGCAGGCTCAATGAATCCCTGACGGCGTATCAGTCCCAAAATAAAAACAATCTTCCCGAATTCACACGCAGACCGTTGAAAAATATAAAATCAGCCCCTGTAACCAGTGTGTATTATGGCCGGGGACAGCAACATGAGGATGGCGTATGGGTTATCCGGGATCTTGATGATCCGGCACCGGCCCATGAACGATTGTTGCCGCTTTTCTGTCCGGAAACGCGCCTGCATGAACTGAGAAAATCCATCGAAAAGGCAATCCAATCGGGAACCCGGACATTTCGGGTAAGTTCGCTCTATGGCTTTGAATTGCTGAAAAAATTTTCCGAAGTACACATTCATGGAGGATTTTCCCTGCCGGTGGCCAATTCCATGGCTTTCCGGGAACTGACGGACTGGGGAGCGGAAAAAATCCTCCTCTGGCCGGAGTTGGACCGTTCCGGATTTGAATCCATCCTGTCAAACTGGAGGGATAAGGCAGAGATTCTGACGGAAGGTCGCCTGCCCATCCTCATGTCCCGGGGAGGCATCCCGGTTGAAGGTGATATCCGGGACAGCCGGGGCGGTGCTTTTACGGTGGTAAAAACGGACACACTCACCTGGCTCTATCCAGAAAAAGGAATTTCCATCAAACCCTTCCCAGGGGTTCATCAGTTTAAAATTTTCTCAGGAGATAAAACCATATCCGGTACAGACTGGAACCTGAACCGGGAATGGAAGTAATCTTCCTTAAAAATTCATCTTTCAGCAGGACAATTTATTCACTTTTCAGATGATATTTTTTGGTCAGATAAGTCCAGATATCCCGGTCTGTCCGGAGAGTAAAACGGGCAACATCCTCCTCATGGGACTGGCTTAAAATCAGGGTATGTTCATGAAGGGCCGCAATGATTTCCCCTGCTTTGTGGGGAATGACCACCGTCCTGATGACGGTATTTTCATCCATGCGGGACTGGATTTTTTCAATAAGTCGTGAGAGTCCGATGGACTCTTTTGCTGAAATCCACACAGCGTCGGGGTATTCCCGTTTCACAAGTGTCACATTCATGGTATCCGGAACAATATCTGCCTTGTTGAAGACAGTGAGGAAGCGTTTTTCGGGGATTTCAAAATCCTTCAGCACCCGGTCGACGGTGGTCAGATGGCGGCGAAAATCGGGGTCGGATATGTCCACTAATTTGATGAGGAGATCGGCGGATTCGGCTTCCTTCAGGGTACTCCGGAAAGAGGCCACAAGCTGGTGAGGAAGTTTCTGAATGAATCCCACCGTATCACTCAGGTACACATCCCGACCGTTGGGCAGGGTCATTTTCCGCACGGTTGTATCCAGGGTTTTAAAAAGCTGATCTTCCACTTCCACTCCGGCTTCGGTGAGAGCATTCATAAGGGTGGATTTTCCGGCATTGGTATATCCCACCAGGGCCACATTAAAAAAATCATGGCGAAATTTCCGCTGTGTGTTCCGTTGCAGGGCAATTTTTTCCAGCTCCTTTTTTAATTTTTTAATCTGATCCCTGAGTAAACGGCGGTCAATTTCGATTTGTGTTTCACCTGGCCCCCGCCGTGCACCACCGATACCGCCGGCCTGACGTTCCAGGTGAGTCCATTGACGGATAAGACGTGGCAACATGTATTCAGCCCTGGCCAGTGCCACCTGGGTCTTGGCTTCCCGGGTCCGGGCGTGCTGCTGAAAAATATCCAGAATCAATGCGCTTCGGTCCAGAATTTTCAGTCCGCCCCCCAGTATTTTCCGAATCGCTTTAGCCTGACCGGGATCCAGCTCATCATCAAAGATAACCGTTTCCACACCCAGTTCTTCACAAATGTTTTTCAGGGTCCGGAGTTTTCCTTTGCCCAGGTAGTGGATGGAATGGAGGGTGGGACGGGGCTGAATGAGAGTATCCACTACTTCGCCACCGGCAGTTTCCGTCAGTCTGGAAAGTTCCTGCAGGGACCGCTCGGTCTTTTCACCGTCACCGGGGAGTTCCACCGCCACCAGGAGGACTTTCTCCTTTCCGCTCCGGATGTTTGTATCAGTCATGCTTTTTTATATTACCTCGTTTTTTCATATTCAGCATCATCAAAAAGAGTTCACCCCCCCAGCATAGAGCCGTGAGTAAAAAGAAAAGGGGCGTGAGGGACCGGCCCTTGAGGGATTCACGAAAGGAACGAATTTCATCGGTCTGTGCCGGGATAACCTGAAATCCGGGGAGTGGAGTCTCCAGAACGTTGCCTGTCGTTTCACTTTCCGGCCAGTTCACGGCGAAATAGTTTCGGCTGCCGTTGCTGATCCGGGTATAGATGCCGGGAATATCGGTCCCGGCGTAAGGTTCAAGGACCTTCACCCGGCGTCCGTCGGGACGGATGATTTCATCCCCGGCCTGGTGAATGGGGATGGGTTCACCGACCAACACATCCCGATGAGTCACCCCCATAAAGTAAAAGAGAAGCGTCTTCAAAGCCCGGGTAAAGAGAGGATGAGTTCCCATCCGGTTGTCCGCCAGCCGGAAAGGGGATGTTTGGATGTAGATATTACTCTCCCTGGGAGAATATAATAATGGATTCCCGTCGTTCAAACGCAGGATGGGTTGAAGGGGCGTATCCGATCGGATGGTAAAATACCGGAAGATGGAAAATCCCGGGAGCTCTGTAAAGAGCGGATCTCCCTGTTCAGCCTTCTCCGTGATTCGGAACTGCCCCTCGGGAAGTCTTTGCTCCCGGGCATCCTGAATGGTAAGAATCTCTTTCCAGGAGGCATCAGGCCGGCGGTCCATCACAATCCAGACCGGTCTGTTTTGGGCAAAGCGACGGATACGGGCCATCTGGGCAGCAGAAAGAGGATGGAGACCGTCTAAAATGAGCAAATCCCGGTTTTCCAGGGGACTTCCGGGAAAGAGGTCCGGCGTAACCGCTTCCACATCCACGGTCATCAGAGCTTCCAGAGCGGGAAGAAGGTAGGAATCCTCTCCTTGCACCAGGAGGATGGATATTTTCTCGCCGGCATTGAGGGAAAAATAGCGCTGATTGAAGGGGTGGTCCGATCCCTCGGTTTTCACCATCCCGTGATAATGTCCGGGCGATTCGGCCAGGAAGGAAAATTCCACGTATCCTGACTCATCGGAGCGGGTCTGAGCGATGCGTTTTCCATTGACGGTGAGATAGGCCAGGGGATGACGGTTCCCGTGGAGAGTCAGGACGGCGCGGACAGGGATAAAATCGCCGGCAGGAAAATAGCGGGCAGGTATATCCAGGGACTGAATCCATGGCTTTTCCCGATAGGGATTTAAGGCAATAATCACCGGATCATCCACAATATCCCGAAGAGTATTCAAAAAAACGGGCATAGCCTCATTGGCCTGGAGATCGGTAAGGAAGAGGATGTGTTCCGGAGGACGTTTGCGCTGGAGTTTTCGCATGAAGGTTTGAGGGGACATCTCCTCATGGACCCGGAGCGTATCCCAGCCGGGAAATTCGGATTGGAGGGTGGTACTCATGGTTTCAAAATCTCTGTGGAAACGGGCACTGGGAGAACTATCCACGAGGATGAGTCCTTCACCGGGCCCGCCCGGACGCCATCCACCGGCAAAAGGTCCCGCCAGAGCCAAAACCAGAAACATAATGCCCAGAGTTCGGAGGATGAGAATAATCCACTGCCGCAACCGGATTTTCCGAAGGGAATCGGTCTCAATTTGCTTTAAAAGACGGATTGAACTGAAATAGACCTTTTCGTACCGCCGTTCACCCAGGAGATGTATGAGAATCGGTATGCCCGCCGCCGCCAGGAGGATCAGGATACCGGGCCAGAGAAATGACATAGTCCCTCGTGTTTTATGGAATAAGTTAGGAAGAACGGAGCAGAATTGAGAATGGATAATTGAGAAGGGAGTCAACAGTCGGCAGTCAACAGTCGGCAGTCAACAGGCGACAGTCGGCAGTTCCCAGGCCTGCCCGCTCATCCACGCAAACACACCAGCCGCGAAGCGACGCTAACTACCGACTGACGACTATCAACTCTATCGGATAATGATCCGACACTCCGCCATAGATGCGGCGGTTTTTGATAAAGGGTTCGGGGAAGCCGAATTCATCCTGCATGGCAGGGGGACGGAGAACGCGGGGAGAACGGGGCAGGATGCGGGGCGTACCCCGGAGGAATTCGGGACCGGCCAGAAAGTGATCCAATTGCTGTTTCCGGCATTGATATACATAGGTCCAGACATCAGGACCTTCTAAGAGCAAGGGGTAGAACTGATCCAGCATGCGGACCGGTTCGGCATGGGCCGGTGCGTTCAAATCCCCCATAAGGAGTATTTTCCGTCCGGGGTAATAATGCCGCAGATGAGTTATGAGCTGCCGTGAACAGGCCAGACGATCCGGCAGGGAACGCCGGGCTCCTCCACGCCGGGAGGGATAGTGAAGCACACAGATGATAAAAGCCTCTCCCCCGCCCCGTCTGAAACGGAATTCCCCTAAAAGCGCTTCCCGGGTTGGACGCCCGGAGGGTAAACGGAATATGAAAAAATCCTCCTGAAGACACTCCAGAAGATCCTGCCGGTACAAAAGGGCACAATCAATACCCCGGCGATCCGGTCCGTCCCGGTGGATAATCCCCCAACACTCCGGCCGGGCAAAAATCCCAACCAGATCTTCCAGAACCTGCCGGTTCTCAATCTCGGCCAACCCCAAAAGGACCGGCTTCACATCCTCCAGGATTTCCCCGATCTGTTCCAGCTTGTACCGGTAAACCCGCTCATTCCAGCCCGGATAACTCCCCGGCAGAAATTCCTCATCATCCGTCGCCGCATTATCCTTTGTATCAAAACAATTCTCCACATTCCAAAATACAACAGGATAACCCTCATCTGCCACCGAACAGGCAACTACAAAAAGCAACGCACATACAGATAAAATAATATTACACTAAATAATTTAAGTGTTTAGAGGGTTTTATGCAATTATTTCTTTTAATTCATTCAGGTGATCCAGAAAATAATGGGGACCTGCATCCATCAGTTTTCGGCGCTCAGAATAACCCCAGGTTGCGGCCACGGCGATATTTCCCGTGGTTTTGGCAGTTTTTATATCGACGGGACTGTCCCCCACATGGCAGAGAAGTCCATCCGGGCCGGTTTTCTCCCGGACATACCGGATGACATCCGGATGTGGTTTTTTTACCGCCAGGGTATTCCCTCCCACCACAACGGCAAAATAATCCTCCAGGCCGAAATATTGCAAAATTTTCCGTGTCATGCTTTCGGCTTTGTTGGTGATAAGGACCTGTATTTTTCCGGAAAAATGGTCCAGAATCTCGCGGGCGCCGGTGTAAAGCCGGGTTTCAACGGTGCAATGGGCCTGATAGAGGGTTTTGTAGCGGCTGAGGGTGTGTCCATAAAGCTTTTCAAAGTCCTTTTCCGCCTTCATGTATGCCAGCGAGGTCTTTAAAGCCCGTTCCACCATGGGCGGAATACCGTTTCCCACAAAGGTTTTCATCTGTCCGGCTGTTACATGGGGAAGACCGGCTTCATCCAGGGTTTTGTTCATGGACAGGGTTATATCGGGAATGGAATCCACCAGGGTCCCGTCCAGGTCGTAACTGATAATCAACGGTTCAATCACAGCCTTTTTTCTCCTTTTCGCGGCATTCACAGCAAATCCCGTAAATCTGCATCACATGAGATATGGGATAAAATTTATAGTTATGGCAGATAGTATTTTGCCGGAGTTCGATGATATGATCGTTGAATTCAATCACTTTACCGCAGCGCAGGCACTTCATGTGGTCGTGGTGTGGCTGTCCCAGTTTAAATTCATACACGCAGCGACCTTCGCCGAAATCCATCTTCCGGATAAGGTGTTTATCCACGAGCATCTCGAGTGTCCGGTAGATGGTGGCTCGGCTTACACCGGCATTTTGCTTTTTCAGAATCAGATAGAGGGTTTCGGCGTCAATATGCCCCCGGTGTTCGTACATGATTTCAATAATCAGTTTCCGCTGCCGGGTAATTTTAATCCTTTCTTTATGAAGCCTTTGGAGAATCTCGTTCAGGATTTCAGGATTCATCTTACACCCCCTTTGGGAACCGGATCATTCCGGCAGTTGGAGGAATTTCGCGGCAATTGTTTTCACCACCCCGCCCTGAAAAGCCACGCGAAAGGCAGGCTGAGAACTGGGGACGGAAGCCAGGACCTTACCCCGGCCATAGACTTTATGGATTACCGCATCGCCTACACGGATTCTCCGGGAGGATGCCAGGGGCAGGACCGCCGGATTACCGGCTGCTTTTTTGCGGGAAGGCGTCCGTCCGGCTTTGCGTTTCGGTGGAGAGGATACAGCATCGAAAGTACTTTCAATCTCCCTTTCCCCCAGTCCAAAAAGGAATGTATCGCGGGATTTTTGTTTTTCAAACCCGGTTTTTTCCAGACAATCCGGGGGGATTTCTTTTGTAAAGGGACTCGCTTTGGAGGGTAACCACCGGCCGTAGCGAAGACGGCGACGGACACAGGTGAGAATACATCGTTTCATGGCCCGGGTGATGCCCACATAAAAGAGCCGGCGCTCTTCTTCCAGTTCCTCTTCCTTCTCCTTGGCCCGTTCCAGGGGAAAGAGTCCATCTTCCAGGCCGGAGATGAAAACCACGGGAAATTCGAGTCCCTTGGCGCTGTGAAGTGTCATAAGCACCACGGCATCGGCCGCATCTTCCCACTGATCCACATCGGTGAGGAGAGAAGCCTCCTGGAGAAAATCCTCCAGGGTGGCGCCCTCATTGTTCTGTTCAAACTCACCGGCACTGTTGACAAATTCTTCCAGGTTTTCTAAGCGGTCTTCATTTTCTTTATTCTTATCGTCGGTTTCGTATTGACTTTGATAGCCTGTATACCGGAGAACCTCTTTCACGGTATCGGTGAGGGTCAGGGTTTCCAGGCGGGACCGGAGGCGGGTCATCATGTTCAGAAAGGTTTTGACGCGAGCTTGGGCTGCAGAGCCAAGTCCGGCTTCTTCTGGATACTGAAGAGATTCCCAAAGGGTTCGATTGGTATTTTCGGCAAAATCCTCCAGTCGTTCCAGGCTGGTTTTTCCGATCCCCCGGGCGGGATTATTGATGATGCGTTTCAGATTCACACCGTCACTGGGATTCACCAGGACTCTGAGATAAGCCATGATGTCCTTGATTTCTTTCCGATCGTAAAAACGGGTGCCGCCTACGATCATGTAGCGAATCTGGCGGTTCAGCAAAGCTTCTTCCAGTTGCCTGGACTGGGCATTGGTCCGGTAGAGGATGGCGTGGTCGCGGTACCGGAAGCCCCGGAAGTGATTTTCCCGGATGGTATTGGCGATATATGCCGCTTCGTCATGGTCCGTTTCAGCCTGATGGAGGATAATTTTCTCCCCCTTCTCCGATTCGGTCCAGAGTGTTTTGTCTTTCCGGTTCCGGTTTTTTTTCACCACAGCCGAAGCAGCTTTGAGAATGGTGGCAGTGGAACGGTAATTCTGTTCCAGCTTGATGACGGTGGGATTGGGAAAGGTCTCTTCAAAATCCAGGATGTTGCGGATATCGGCGCCGCGCCAGCCGTAAATGGACTGATCATCATCCCCCACCACGCAGATGTTGTGATGTTTTTCACTGAGGGCTTTGAGAAAGAGAAACTGGACCCGGTTGGTATCCTGATATTCATCGACAAGGATGTAATCATAGCGGTACTGCATAAGGGTGAGTACCTCGGGGAACTTCTCAAAAATCAAAAGTGGCATAATGAGGAGGTCGTCAAAATCCATGGCGTTGTTTGCCTTGAGTTGTTGCTGATAAGCCTTGTAAACAGCCACTTTTTTTTCTGCCAGAAAATCGCTCCGCAACACATTCAGAGCCTGATCCGGGAGAATCATCTGCTGTTTGCAGTCGCTGATAAAGTATTTCATGCCGTTGGCAGTAAGGGAGACGGCGTTAATGGCCATGTTATGCATCAAATCCCGGATGAGTCGGAGGGAATCGGTAGTATCATAGATAGTAAAGTCCCGGGTATATCCCAGGCGGTGAGCCTCTTTCCGGAGGAAACGGGCATTGATGCTGTGAAAGGTCCCCATGGTCACCCGGGCAGCTTCCGGTCCCAGCATACTGATCAGGCGCTCCCGCATTTCTCCGGCGGCTTTGTTGGTAAAGGTCACGGCCAGAATCCGTTCGGGGACGGTTTTTTGCTGTTCTAAAAGGTAGGCAATTTTCCGGACAAGGACGCGGGTCTTACCGCTGCCGGCACCGGCGAAGATGAGGAGGGGGCCGTCTGTCGTAAGGACGGCTTCACGCTGGCGGGGATTGAGGTTATCCAGAAGGTGTGTCATGGTGAGAGGACCTTTTCACGTTGCTGTTGGCGGTAAATTTCCCGGCGGACCTGTTGAAAAGCAGCTTTGGCTCTCAGGTGCTCACGGTGGGTACGGGAGAAAACATGGGATCCATCTCCCCGGGCGACAAAATAGAGATAATTCGTGGTATCCGGGAAAACAGCCGCCAAAATGGCATCCCGTCCCGGACTGTTCACCGGTCCGGGGGGGAGTCCGCGATAAAGATAGGTATTATAGGGGGAATCGATTTCCAGATGACGTTGGTGCAGGCGGATTTTGGGTCCGGGCACGATGTACTGGATGGTGGGATCAGCCTGGAGTTTCATGCCCCGTTTGATACGGTTATAGTAAACCGAAGCAATGACGGGCATTTCGTCGTGGATCATGGCTTCGCCCTGGATAATGGAGGCCAGGGTGATGATTTCCTCTACGGTTTGGCCCTTTTGCCGAATCACCTGCCGGAGGGAATCATCCACTTCAATGAGGAACTGGCGGATAAGGCGACTGATGATTTCCCGCGGTGTGGCATTTTCATAAAAGTCGTAGGTTTCGGGGAAAAGGAGCCCTTCCATGGAAGTGACATCAAAGGGGAGATTAAAGAGAGTGGCGCTATCCTTATAGGCTAAAAAATCCTCTTGGGAAAAGGAAAAATGTCTGCTGAGGAGTGCGGCGGTTTCTTCAAATTCAAATCCTTCGGGGATAGTTACCCGGATCTGGAGGGGTTGGGCTGCCGAGAGAAAATTCACCAGCTTCCCGTAGGTGAGTCCGCCTGGAACCCGGTAGGCTCCGGCCTGGAGTTCATTTGTTTTCCCTTTAAGGCGGGCGCTCCAGTAAAAACGGCGACGGGATTCAATGAGTCCCCGCTGTATCAGGGAATCGGCAATTTGTGTAAAAGGCGCGCCCCGGGGGATGCGAAGGGTTATCAGTGTGTCGGGTACCATGGGATTGGCTTCTTTGGCAGGAATGCGCAAAAGAAAAATACCGGCCATGACAGCACAGAGAATCAGTATAAAAAACCGACGTGACGAGAAATTTTCCCTGATTTTGGGCTTTAGGGGGCTGAAACGCCTGAGCATTGAAATAACCCGTTTTTTAAAGGGATTAATACCGGTAATGATCGGGCTTATACGGTCCTTCGACCGGTATGCCGATATATTCCGCCTGTTTTTCCGTAAGTTTGGTGAGTTTCACACCCAGCTTTTTCAAATGGAGCCGGGCGACTTTTTCATCCAAAACTTTCGGCAGGCGGTAGACTTTTTTCTCATGGTCTTTGGACCAGAGATCGATCTGTGCCAAAACCTGATTGCTGAAGGAGTTACTCATGACAAAGGACGGGTGTCCGGTAGCATTGCCCAGGTTCACCAGACGGCCTTCGGAGAGGAGGATGATGGAGTGCCCGTCGTCAAAGCGAATCTGATCCACCTGGGGTTTGACGTTGATTTTTGTTGTATCGGGGCGATTTAACACCGCATCCACCTGAATTTCATTATCAAAATGGCCGATATTGCAGACGATGGCCATATCCTTCATGGCAGCCATGTGATCAGCTGTAATCACGTCGCAATTGCCGGTGGCGGTGACGAAAATGTCGGGGGCATCCTCTTTGATGGCCTCTTCCACGGTTTTGATTTCGTAGCCTTCCATGACGGCCTGAAGAGCACAGATGGGGTCAATTTCGGAAATAATCACC
Organism: Candidatus Neomarinimicrobiota bacterium; assembly: GCA_021157965.1. Lineage (NCBI taxonomy): Bacteria > Pseudomonadati > Fidelibacterota > Fidelibacterota bacterium. The sequence continues at coordinate 10,149 of JAGGVO010000020.1, read as the reverse complement.
CGGGCGCCGAAGCCTTTCATGGATTGTGCACAGCCCTTGCCCACATCTCCGTACCCGCAAATCATGACGGTCTTGCCGGCCACCATGACATCCGTTGCCCGTTTGATGCCGTCCGCCAGGGATTCGCGGCAACCGTAAAGGTTGTCAAACTTGGATTTGGTGACGGAGTCGTTCACATTGATGGCGGGAAACAGGAGTTTGCCCTGCTCCATGTATTGATAAAGGCGGTGGACACCGGTGGTGGTTTCTTCACTCACTCCCCGAATCTCTTCCGCCACCCGGTGCCAGCGTTTGGGACAGGCTTCCATATCCTGAAGAATCAGCCGATGCATGATTTGGAGTTCTTTGTTCTTCGCGGTGATTTCCGGTAATGTACCGGTTTCGGCGTATTCCTTTTCCAGTCTGACTCCTTCGTGAACAAAGAGGGTGGCATCGCCGCCGTCATCCACAATCATGTGAGGCCCTTTATCTCCGTGGAGAAGGGCCATACGTGTACACCACCAGTATTCTTCCAGGGTCTCTCCTTTCCATGCGAAGACGGGAATGCCTGCATCGGCAATGGCGGCAGCGGCATGGTCCTGTGTGGAAAAAATATTGCAGCTGGCCCAACGAATATCGGCCCCCAGCTCTTTGAGGGTTTCAATGAGAACAGCCGTCTGTATGGTCATGTGGAGGCTTCCCGTAATCCGGGCGCCTTTCAGGGGTTTTTTGTGACTGTATTCTTCCCGGATGGCCATGAGTCCGGGCATTTCTTTCTCGGCAAATTCAATCTCCTTGCGACCGAAGGGCGCCAGAGAGATGTCGGCTACTTTGTATTTCATCTGCTTCCTGTTTTTTTATACGCGGTTAAAATCATCCTCATAACGGATGATGTCATCTTCTCCAAAATAGTCCCCGACCTGGACTTCAATAAAAACGGCTTTGTTGTTTCCTGTATTTTTAATCCGGTGTTTGTTTCCGGCGGGGATATAAATATGGTCCCCGGCTTTGTAGGGCTTACCTTCGTCGTTGTTCACTACATTCACATCGCCCCGGGTGATCACCCAGTGCTCACTGCGGCGTCTGTGGCTCTGGAGGGAGAGACGCTTGCCGGGCAGGACGGTGATGCGTTTCACTTTGTAATCGGGTTCATCCAACAAAACTTCAAACATGCCCCAGGGGCGTTCTTCGGTGTAATTCATGCCTTTCTCCTTTTTAAGGTCTGGTCATATACCAGGAGGTGACGGCAAAGACATTCACAATAGACAGGATGGCGCTGAAGGTTCCCAGTACATCCGTTACCTGTTTCATAAACTTGGGAGGAATCATGATGGTATCGCCGGGACGGATGACAGGCAGGATGGATTTGTCGCCGGTTTCGATATATTTTTCGATATCCACCGTTACCAGGATCTTTTCTCCTTCGAAAGTCCGTTCATTCCGGAGGACGCGGACATTGGTGAGTCTGGCCATGTTGGTAGGGCCTCCTGCATAGGAAATAATGCCGATGATATCACTGGTAAGGGGGACATCATAGATCCCCGGACGGACCACCTCGCCCCAGATTTTCACGGGATAGAGAAGTTCCGTCTGATCCTGACGCCCCAGGTTATAGCCGCTGGAGGTCATGGACCCCACATTTTGAGCGCTGAGGATTCCCGCAAGAAGCGTAAAAAGTACGAGTGTGATTCCACATTTTTTCATTATGTTCATTCCTTTACCTGAAAGGTTATCCATGGACTTTCACTGCCTTCGATTTCAAAGCCTGCCGGATCCTGGCGTCCGATGGCATCCACTTTCCAGCGGTAGGTGTAGTTCGGCGAAAGGACCGGTTCCGCGGCTTTGCCATCTGTGTTAAAGGTCACCGACTGGCCATGCCCTGTATAATCAAAGCGGGGAATACCATAAAACCACACGGTCTGCCGGGTTGTGATATTTTCAAGGCGAATATAATAATAATTGATGGAATATTGAAAGTCATTGGGAAATTTCCAGCTGAATTCAGGCTTCACCGGTGCTTTTTCCGAAAGATTGGGTTCACAATTCCCGGGAGAGGGGGTAAGGTTATAGCGGACGGTATCGGAGGGGTCGCTTTTATTTTCAGAAACATCCAAAGCCCGGATATAATAATAGTAGAGAGTGCCGAATTCAATATCCGTATCCACATATTCGGTATCGGAGAGGGCGGGATTGAAGGAATAAGTATAGACTGTATCCACAGCGACATAGTCCAGTTCGCCTGTCTCGCTGGTATCGGGTGCCCGGTAGATGATATAGCCTTCCAGCTCGGGGTCAGGGTTCCGGTACCATTCCAGGTAGATACCGGCCACCTTGTCGTCGGCGTCGATACCGCTTTCTTCATACTCCCAGGGAAGGGATTTGGGCACCATGAAGGGCCTTTGAGGCGGATTGGGGTCTTCCACATCCTCGCAGCCAAAGACGGAAAAGAGCAAAAATCCCAAGAGGAGAATTTTCAACAGTTTCGCTCTCATTTGGCATCCTCCCGGGTCAGAGTTAAGGAAACTTTATGTCCCACATCCAGGGGATGGTCCTGAAAGGCATAATCCACAATGAGGTGGTATTTACCGATGGGGAAACGCACACCGGCGCCGGCATTCATACTCAGGTCGTCCTTCCCCAGCCGGAAAGCCAGCACATCCATGATCTCCCACTCCACACCCCAACGGAAAGCGGGGTTATCGAGCCATACATTCTGCACCATCAGACGCAAATCGGAATAGAGAAAACGGACCGGCTGATCCAGTGCAGCACCCCAAAGTACCCGCATCCTGGCCTGATCCACGTGTCCCGTCGTCCAGTAGATACCGGTGGAATAGACATTCTGGGCTGTTACGCCGAAAATAATCTCCCCCATATTTCGGATATAAAAAATCTCATTGCCGGGGATAATAAAACGGAGTCCCGCATCGGCACCGATTCCCCGGGCTGATTCGCCGTAGAGGGATTTATTCAGAATCTTCACCGAGATACCCACAGGATTTTCGATAAAAAACTCGTCGTACTGCCAGCCCATATCGATACGGTGGCGGATGTGGCGGCTCAGGGTAAAGGTGAGCAAATCCTCCCGGCTGTCGAAGGTGTGGTAGGTCCCGGCCTGAGTGCGGACAAAGTCCCGCCGTTCCAGGGTGGTCATGGAGCTCAGATCCGGATGTTCTTCGATGGCATTCACACCCGCCCGGTTCCAGAGGATGGACCAGTGCCAGTGATCGCCGTAGCGGTTTTTATAGCCCAGGGCATACTGAAAGCCGAGGCCGAAAAGGGCATTATACTGGAGATATGTTTCCATCTTTTGCCCGTAGGAGAGTCCGGCAGGATTCATCGGCACAGCCCGGATACCCGTCAGTTGGGTCACGCCGATATGTCCCGTTCCCATGGAAGCGGCGGGATAAGCGGCAATCATGAAAGCATCACCGTATTTGCCGGCCTGAAGGACTGTAGCGGTGATAAGGAGTATATACAAAATTCGTTTTTTCATTTCAGTTTCACCACCTTTCCCCGGGCGGAAAAGCGTTCGGCGGAAATAATGCCGTGAATGCGGTAAAAATAGACTCCGTTTGCCACAAATTCATCGTCTTTGTCCCGGCCGTACCAGGGAACCTCATGATAACCCACATCATTGAGGGGCAAATCGGTTTCGGCATTGAAGCGGTCGATACGGAGAATTCGCCGGCCGGAGAGGGTGTAAATATCGATAAAAACCTCATCAAACTGTGAGGTAAGTTCATAAATGATATGGGTCCGGGCGCCGAAGGGATTTGGAAAGCAGCCGTAATCAATAATCCGGGCTGAGCCGGCAGTGAAGAGTTCATATTCCGGCGAGCGGGTTTCGTTGCCCATGCCGTCCATAGCCCGGACTGCCAGGGTATGGGTCTTGTCCGGGGTGAAATCGGGACTGAAATTGAGTCCCAACCGCCGCCCGGAAGGATCCAGAACCCACTTCACGGCACCGGCCGTCAGTTTTTCCCCGTCCAGCCAGACGCCCCAGGTAAGGGGATCGGGATGGACCATTTTTTCATCGGTGATAATGGCGGAAAAGCGGGCTCCGCCGGACACATAGGAACCGGGAAGAATCTCCCGGGAATTGACGGTGATTTCGATGTCGGGCCCCCGGATATCCAGGGGACAGACCCGGAGAAGGTAGCCGGACATGGTGCCGCGGTAGCCATTTTCCACGGGAATCAGGGACAAAAGCCGTCCGGATTCAGGATTATAGACTGCCGGAATCCGGGTGGTATCGGTACCGCCGGGACAAGTAACAGTATAGGTCACATTCGGCGACTCAAAATCCAGAAAAAGGGCCTGAAGGGTATCCATCTCCGCCCCGGCACCGGAGAGATCAAAAAGGGTATCCACAGAGGTGATACCGGCAACAACGGGACCGTTTTCAACGGAAAGGTTTATTTTCCGAAACCAGGGATGGCCAGGGGAGAACCCTTGAGGATAAGCGGAAAACCCCTGCTCATCTGCCTTCAGCCAGTAGTTGACCAGTGTATCGCTCCATACATTGTCGGTGGAATCTGTCTCCCGGTAATCCAGTGGATAAATCTCAAGAGTGGCAGTCATCTCTCCGTAGGGCAGGACCCAGTCCGGGATATAATTTTCCACTCCTTTGATAAGATGCAGGGTATCGGTCTGGGCAGCTTGTTCAAAGATAGTGCATTGAGCCCGGACGGAAATTTCATCATCCACAGTGGAACCCAGGGACAGGCTGAGTCCGGCAGCGGTGGGCGTAACGCTGTATATGGCCAGATTGGCTCCGGGGAGGGGTTTAAGGGTAAAGGATTCGGAGCGCGTCTCCTGTCCGGGTCCATCCACAACACGGATGGTAAAAGTTTTACCGGCGGGGGAATCCCAGAGAAGGGGCCGGGATTCATAAATATCATTGCCTTTAGCCGTTAACAACTCTTCACTCCCTTCCTGCCAGCGGATCAGCACACTATCCACACCCTGGGAATCGAGGACCTTTACCTGCACGGCTACCTTTCCACCGATTTCGGGCGGGCCGGCGACAAAAACGGGATTATAAATCACGGAGGCACCAAAGCTGAGGGGGGCATGACCGGCACGGTATGTTCCCTCTGTTTCATTCCAGTAGAAAACGGTCACATCGCCTTTTTCGGCGTGAATGGTATCGGGGAGGGTAATGGTGAGTTGCGATCCCGAGGCCGGTTTAAGGGGACGATTTTGCATGATGGGATGTTTGGTATCCCGGCTGCCCCGAAAAGTCAGATCCAGGGTGGCGGAAGGAGCAGAAAAGCCGGGAATTTCCAAGGTTATGGATTCACCGGGGGCTGCGTCGGGGGGTGTAATTTTCAGAGTGTTTTTGGCATCCTCAAAAGGCAGAAGGATAGAGGGGTCACCCAGGATATTGTACTGATAAAAGCCGGTTTTGGTGTGAGTTGCCCAGCCGGTGGTGGACACATACTGGAGTTTTCCCCGCTGCACCGCCCGGCCGAAGGAAACACCTTCCTCAAAAAGATACCGGTAAATGGCCTGAAGCATGAGATAGTCATTCACAACCCATCCCAGACCGGAAGAGCCCAGAAAACCCACCGAGCCACCGGGCAGACGGGTGAGTCCCTCCCCCAGGCCCCGTTCGGTTTCAAAAGCCGCCGTAAAGCAGGTGAAAGAGGTGATTATACAGGGTTTTTCAATGTTTTCCAGTCCTTCCACATCATCCAGGGTAAAAAGGCTCCTATCCGCCCAGACAGCTCCACCGCCGTGCCCCCGGAAATTGACGAGGGGGCGTCCTGCATTGATAAAGTCGGAAAGGGTGGCTGTGGTGCCGTAAAAAGGACCGGTTTCGGCACCGGGATTGATGTAAAGGCGGTCAATCTGTACCCCGTCGGGTATTTGCCGGCTGATAATCGTTTCGGTCTGCTGTTTGAATTCATCCTCATAGCCGGCAATCATGACAATGCGGTTGAGCCAACTGTCCACCACGGGTTTTTCGTGCCAGACCCGGAGTTTGGCCAATGCGTTGGCCAGTTGCTCCGTTTCCCGGACGGGCAGGCGACCGATGATGATTTCCTGGTAGAGGTCTTCGTCCACATCGCCGTACCAGGCATCCGTAATACTGGATCCCCACTTGTAGGTTTGAAAAAACTGTGTGGGAATAAACATCCCTTCTTTTTTCGTGGCCCGGCCGGTAGAACCGGCATCCCCTACGAGAAGAGCATAGCAGGGACGGATGCTCCAGGTATCCCAGGCCTCTTTCAGATAGTCCCGGATGGCGTAGGGCGTTCGGTTGCCCCAGGCATAGCGATCGTAAAGGCGGGTCACATCCACCACAACCGGAGTAAATCCCCGTTCGGTCTGTAAATTGATAAAATCTTCCAGATCCTCCAGGAAATCCGGATGGGTGATGATGATATAATCCCCTTCGGCACCGGTAAAGGTATCTTCGGCCGGATCACGGTAAATCACCGTATCGGCGGGGACCAGTCCTTCGGGTCCCACGGCGGTGTAAACCTCCCGGCCGGTGAGGGATTCATCCTGAAAGAGCACAGAATACCCCCGGTATTTGGCATCGTAATAGACCACATAGTCCCGGAGCCAGAAGCGGTCGTTTTTCAGAATCATCACATCGGGTGTTGAAAAGCCGTTGAGTTCATAAAGGTACTCACCGGGGCCGGTTTCCACGGGAGTTTGAAAACGGAGCTTATCGCCGGAAGCCCGGAAATAGCGTTCATATTCGATTTCAGCCCAATCCAGAAGGACCATATCGTAGAGCCTGTCGATGGTGGGATCGCCGGACATCACCACGGTCAGTTGATTATCCCCGTTGCGCAGGTGGCCGTGGGAAAAATTCTGTCCCTCGCTGGAAACAATTTTTTCTTTCTGTCCCTCCCAGCTATCCACGGCCAGAAAGCGGTTGTTGAGGAGGACGGTGAGTTCATGCCGCGGAGCACCGTAGGTAATTCCCTGAAATTTCAGGCGGACCTTTACCTGACGTTCGGAATTCTGTTTGGGATGATCAAGCTGAATAAGAAAGGTATCGGAGGTTCCGGCAATGATTCGATTGCTAAAAAACCAGTGGTCCGAGACTTCGGACATTTCATCCTGATGTACCTTGGAGAGTTTTTCCCAGTATTCGGCCCGTTCCAGGTGTGTGATGCCGGTAAAACTTTCGGGGTGATAGTCGGCATTCCCCGTAACTTCCCCCGATTCCTCGGTGAAGCGGAGTCCCTTCGCCCGGTTCCAGGTAAGTTGGAGCACATCGTAGGGACTGTGAGGATTGTGGCGATACGTCCCGTATGGATTGGCCAGGGAATCGAGCCAGACCAGAATCTGATCATCGGAGGCCAGGCGTTCCGGCGAGCGGGAGATAACCCGGGCAGGCTGTTCTTCACCATGATGAAAAACCTGAATCCTGTCCGGACGGATATTGCGGATATCCACCCCGGCATCGGAGAGCATCCAGCCGTCAATGCGGACCATGCCCGGTTTGGAAACCCGCACATTGGCAAAGGGTCCGTTGATAAGGGGATTCTGTGATTTTTTCAGCACCGGGCGGGAGCGGCGGACTTTTTCGGTGTAAGGTGCCAGCTCTCCCGATCCGTCGGTAAGAGTAAGGGTCAGGCGCTTGATCTGCCGGGCGGTAGTGGCTGAGACGGGGATGAGGGGATAAACGGTAAGGGAAAAGCCGCCGCCGGGGATGGGTTTTATTTCCCAGGGATTTTTTATGTTTTTTTTAGGATTATTTTCCGTTATCTCCCGTTCGGCACCGGTAGCCTTTTCCCGGACGGGGATGAATGGTGTTTCGAGGGTGAGTTTTTTTTCTTCGGGAATTTCCGTTTGGATGGAAATGCTGTGGGGATTGCCGTGAAAGAGAAAGACAGCCGCCGGAACCCAGTAACCGTTCACATCGAGGGTGGTGGTCCGGGAATCGCTTGCCAAGTCCTCTTGGTTACCTTCCCAGGAAAGGGTAATCCGTCCTTGTTCCTCCAGGAGCTGAAAGCCGGTTCCAAAAGCCAGGAAAGGAAGGATGAGGAGAATAAAAATCTGTAAAATGCGGTGTTTAAACATTGCGCCCCGACAGGTATTTGATGAGATCTGTCCGGAGGGCCGGTTCATCGAGTCCCCGTTTCAGAATGCCCCGAAAGGCAGTGGAAATTTTTCCCGTCTCTTCGGACACAACAATCACAAAGGCTTCGCTTTCTTCCGAGAGTCCAAGGGCTGCCAGATGGCGGGTGCCGATGGTGGGATCCACATCGGTGTTTTCACTCAGGGGCAGGATGCATTTAGCGGCAATGACCTGGTCCTGGTAAACAATGATGGCTCCGTCGTGAAGGGGCGAATCGGTATTGAAAATGGATAAAATGAGCTGTGTGGAAAGGGTTCCGTTGATGGACACGCCTTTTTCCACGATGGTTTTGAGTCCCAAATCCCGGAGGACCACAATAAGCGCTCCTATTTTCCGTCGCTGGAGTTCCATGACGCTGTGGATAAGTTCCTCCGTGAGGTCATAGGTTTCAGGCGAAAAGAGCCGCCGGACCAGGGGATTTTGTCCCACAATGAGGAGAATACGCCGGAGTTCGGGCTGAAAAACGATGACAAAAAAGATAAGCCAGGCTGTTTGGAGGCTGCCCAAAATCCAGGAAAGGGCCTGAAGGTTAAGAAGGCGGGCAAAGGACCCGAGGAGGATGAGGATAATGAGTCCCACTACCATCTGCTTGGCCCGGGAATCCCGGAAAAAGGTATAAATCACGTAAATGAGTCCCGTCACCAGGAGAATATCGATAATATCCAGGAGGGTAACTGTGAGATATCCGATGTGGAACAAATCAATCATGGTTGTCTCGTTTTATGGCATCCACTATGCGCAGGGCCTGAACAGTTTCTTTTACATCATGGACCCGCACAATGGCGGCGCCGTTCAATACGGAAATTACGGCGGCGGCCAGGGAACCGCCAAGGCGATTCGTCACATGAGAGCCGTCAATTTTGCCGATAAAGGATTTTCGGGATGTACCGATCAGAATGGGAACTTTCAGGCATGCCAGTTCGCCCAGGCGCCGGAGAATCTCCAGGTTGTGCTCCAGGGTCTTCCCGAAACCGATGCCGGGATCCACCACCAGATTCTCCCGGGGGAGTCCGGCCTTTTCGGCAATTTTTATGCTTTCCGCCAGCCAATCCGAAATTTCGCCCATAAGGTCATCATATAAGGGGTTTTTCTGCATGGTCCGGGGGGTGCCTTTGATGTGCATGAGGATGACCCCGGCCCGGTAATTTGCAGCAATGCGGGCCAAATCCGGGGATTGATGAAAGCCGAAAATATCGTTGATGATGTGAGCGCCGGCTTTCAGAGCTGCCTCAGCCACAGCGGGTTTGGTGGTATCCACGGATATAAGGGATACAGTCCCGGCCAAAAATTCTACCACAGGAATCACACGGTCAAGTTCTTCGGCTTCAGAGACAGCTTCGGCGCCGGGACGGGTGGATTCACCGCCGATATCGACAATATCCGCTCCCTCTCTGACCATCTCTTCCGCACGTTTCAGGGCCTGATCCCGGGAGAAATAGGTCCCGCCGTCGCTGAAGGAGTCCGGCGTGAGGTTCAGAATGCCCATGACGGCCGTCTTTTCGGAGAGATCCAGGGACTGTCCGCGGGCCAAATGGAGGTGAGTATTGGAGGGCGTAAAAAGAAGCCTTTCCAGCTCTTTCCCCATTTGGGAAAGACCGAAAGGCTGAATCTGTAAATTTTTTGTCAGGCGCCGGAATTGCTCTTCCGTGGCCATGATGACGGCATGGGTTTTGTCCACCTTGTGGGTAATGCTGTGTTCGTGAAGGGCACACTCTGCCCCGATGGACAAACACTCCTGTTTCAGAATATTGGCGGCCACAGGCTTCAAATCCCGGATAAGCACCGACCGAAAAGTTCCCCGGGGCAACATGATGCGGATACCGGCGGGATGGACGCCGATGCGACGGAGAAGGGGTTTGAGAGATGTTGGGGTTAGTTCACGCACTTTTCTTTGTTCCCTCCGGACTGAAGTTCGGGGTTGGCTTTTCTTTGTTCCCCCCGGACTGAAGTCCGGGGTTGGCTTTGTTCCCCCGGACTGAAGTTCGGGGTTGGCTTTGTTCCCCCGGACTGAAGTCCGGGGTTGGCTTTGTTCCCCCGGACTGAAGTCCGGGGTTGGCTTTGTT
>JAGGVO010000019.1 GCA_021157965.1 Candidatus Neomarinimicrobiota bacterium | reverse complement strand
TGGGAATCGGACTCTATTTTTCTAAACATAAGACCAGTACGGACTATTTTCTTGCAGGGCGGAATATGGGCTGGGTGGCGATCGGGGCCTCCCTTTTTGCCTCCAATATCAGCAGCGAACACTTTATCGGTCTGGCCGGCAGCGGAGCCACCAGCGGACTGGCGGTCGGACACTTTGAGTGGCTGGCTGCATTTGCGGTCCTCTTTCTGGGTTGGGTCTTCGTTCCCTTCTACCTGAAATCCGGCGTGTTTACCATGCCGGAATTTCTGGAACGGCGTTACAGCCGAAGCAGTCGCATGTACCTGACCACCATTTCCATCATTGCCTATGTGATGACAAAGATTTCCGTAACCCTCTTTGCCGGCGGTCTTCTTCTCAATAAAATTCTGGGATGGGATATGATCACTTCTGCAATTATCCTTGTGATTATAACGGGACTCTATACCATCGCCGGCGGACTGAAAGCCGTGATCTATACGGAATTGTTGCAGACGGTGGTGCTGATCGGAGGGGCGGTGACCCTTACCCTGCTGGGATTAAATAAAGTGGGAGGATTCGACGGCCTTCGGGCCTCCCTCCCGGCGGATTTTTTCAGCATGTTCAAATCTGTGAAACATCCCGATTTTCCCTGGACCGGTATCCTGTTCGGGGCTCCCATTCTGGGAATCTGGTACTGGTGTACAGATCAGTTCATCGTTCAACGGGTGCTCAGCGCGAAAAATATCAATCATGCCCGGACCGGTACCATTTTTGCCGGTTTTCTGAAGATTTTGCCTGTCTTTATCCTGGTCCTTCCCGGAATGATTGCCCTGGCCCTCTTTCCCGGTATCCGGGGTGATGAAGCCTACCCCACTCTGGTAACCAGCAACCTTCTCCCCGTGGGAATCAAAGGCATTGTGATTGCCAGTCTTCTCGCTGCCCTCATGAGTTCCCTGGCCAGCTGCTTTAACAGTAGCTCTACTTTGTTTACAATGGATTTTTATAAGCACTATAAACCTGACGCCACGGAAAAAGAATTGGTGCGCGTTGGCCGAATGGCAACGGCAGGACTCGTTCTGCTTGGGATTCTGTGGGTTCCCCTGATCCGGAGTATCAGCTCCCAGCTTTTTGTCTACCTCCAAAGTGTTCAGGGCTATATCAGCCCCCCCATCGCCGCCGTCTTCATCCTGGGTGTTTTCTGGAAACGAGCCAACAGCAAAGGAGCCATTTATGCCCTGGCAAGCGGCGGAATCCTGGGAGCTCTCCGCCTGATTATGGAAATCCTGGCTAAAAAAGCTGCCTGGGATTTCGGCTTTTTCCACTGGTTTGCTACCATGAATTTCCTTCATTTTGCCGTCATGCTCTTTGTCATTTCCATTGCTGTTCTGGTGGGCGTAAGCCTGGCCGGTGAAATTCCTGCCCGGAAAAAGATTGCCGGACTCACCTTCGCCACAGCCAAAGAGGTCCGAAGCGAGTTCACCGATATGATCGAAGCTAAAAATCCCCTGTGGACCAAAATCAATATTGGCCTGAGCATCCTTCTCGTACTGACGGTCCTGACCCTTTGGGGTATCTTTTTCTAATATTTAATATGATGACGTAACAGGAGGCTCGATGTTAAAAAACATACTTTCGGCAGCAATTCTGGTCCTGCTTACAGCCTGCGGACAGGACGCCCTGTACCGCTCCGACACTTTTTCCATCCACTCTGCATCCGTCCGGCAAGGTGCTTATACGGCAACCGTGCTTTCTGAAGACGAAATCATGAGTGATTATGTCAGTCCGAATCAGGAAAAAGACGAAACACCGGTGGAAAAAATTCACTGGTGCCGAACCCTCCCTGTAGATCATTACCCCGGAGTCCGCTCCAATATCCCCCTGGTCAATGCCATGACCCGCCTGTCTCTTGAGGAGCTTCAGAAAGATATCCGGGAAGATAGTACTTTCATGGCCGGTGCCAAATGGACCGGTGTATGGACCCGGGATATCAGCTATTCCATTCTTCTTTCCCTGGCCTTCCTGGAGCCGGAAATTTCTAAAAAGAGCCTGATGGCCAAGGTCAGAAACGGTCGGATTATTCAGGATACGGGAACGGGCGGATCGTGGCCGGTCAGTACGGACCGGATGACCTGGGCTCTGGCCGCATGGGAAATTTATGCTGCCACCGGTGATCCGGACTGGCTGAGGCAGGCATACCCTGTCATCGCCCGAAGCGCCGCCGAGGATGATGCCGTGGCCGTGAATCCCGAAACCGGCCTGTTTTACGGAGAATCATCCTTTCTGGACTGGCGGGAACAAACCTATCCCCGGTGGATGAATCCTGTGGATATTTACCGGAGCCAGTGTCTGAGCACCAATGCCATTCACTATCAAACCCGCAGGGTTCTGGCAAGCATGGCGGAAATTCTGGGGGAAGACCCGGAAAAATATCTTGAAAGTGCCGAAAAAATTAAAAAGGCCGTCAATTCCCATTTATGGTCCGAATCCTATGGCTGGTACGGTCAATTCCTCTACGGCCGTCACTATCAAAGCCTCTCCGAAAAACCGGAAGCCCTGGGTGAAGCCCTGACCCTGCTTTTTGGCATCGCCGATCAATCCCGTGCCAGGTCAATCCTGGAAAACATACCGGTAGGCAATTTCGGGATTCCCTGCGTTTATCCCCAGATCCCCCATATTCCTCCCTACCATAACAACGGCATCTGGCCCTTTGTGGTAGCTTACTGGACATGGGCGGCGGCGGATCAGGGACACCTTTCCCACGTGGAACACTGCATGGCATCGATTTACAGAGCTGCGGCTCTTTTTGGGACAAACAAAGAGAATTTTGTGGCAGAAACCGGGGATTTTATCGGGACCGAAATCAACAGTGACCGTCAACTGTGGAGCGTAGCCGGAAATCTGGCCATGGTTTTCCGTGTGCTGGCCGGCATCCGCTTTGATGAAAAGGCTCTCTCCTTTCAACCGGTTATTCCGCCGGGATACGGAGACACACTGCGGATTAAACACTTCCCTTACCGACAGGCTCTGCTGGATATTGAAATCCTGGGGACCGGGACTGAAATCCGTTCCATTTCGCTGGATGGAATCCCCCTTGCCGAACCTCGTATCCCCTGCACTCTGTCAGGATTCCACCATGTAACAATCCACATGGCCAATAACCGCGGTGAAAAAAAAACTGTCAACAAGCGGCCATGGCATACCCATCCCGGAACACCCCTCCTCCGGTATGAAAGAAAAACCATCATCTGGGAGCCTGTCCCCGGTGCGGAGATTTACGAGATCTTTGTGAATGGGGTTAAAAAAACTGAAACTGCGGATTGTCAGTATAAAATTCCTGACCAGAGCCACTTCACGGAATACCAGGTCAGAGCGGTGGACAAGAAGGGTTGGGCTTCTTTTTTAAGCGAACCCCTGACAGTTATCCCGGGCAGTAAAAGCTTGACGGTGGATGTGAACGGAGATAATGTAAAAAGGGATTACCGTGGATTCAAGGGAGATGGCTATCTTGTATTGAGCCGCACAGAAAACCGGCGGGTTATTTTTACCGTGATGCTTCCGGAAGATGGTGTGTACCATTTTGATTTCCGGTATGCCAACGGGAACGGTCCCATCAATACGGATAATAAATGCGCCATCCGGACCTTTTACGCCGATCAGCAGAAAATCGGAGCCGTGATTATGCCACAACGGGGTGTGGACCAGTGGGATAACTGGGAATACAGCAACGGTCTCCGGGTATCCATGGAAGCAGGTCTGCATGTGTTTGAACTCCGTTTCCTGCCGGAAAATGAGAATATGAACGGGGAGGAAAACAAAGCTTTGCTGGATGAAATGCGGATTATACGCCTGAATGAATCTATCGGTTCATAAGCCGGTTCTATAAAATTAAGTGAGTTTTTTTATTTCAGGAGGATCATCTTGCTGCTCCGGGATGCTTCTCGTCCTGTCAGGCGATAGATATAGGTTCCGTTGGAGAGATTCTCCGCCGAAAACCGCACTGAATACATTCCCGGCGCATGATATCCGTCAACGAGTTGCCTGACAAAGCGGCCCCTGATATCATAAAGAGCCATGGTTACCCGACCGGCCTCGTGAATGACGTAAGGAATCACCGTCTCCCCGTTAAAGGGATTGGGGTAATTCTGGCGGAGTTCAAAAAATTCGGGAAGGGTGGAAACCAGCTGAGTTTCATGCGTGTCGTAACGGATCTCATCCATATTCAACACCCAATCTTCAGGTTGATCAGGACTGTAGAGCATAATGGCATCCAGGGTGAGTATGGGGCCTTCAGGAATTCCGTTACCGCCGGAAAAAGAGGCCCACTCCTCGCCGAAAAGGTCAAAGCGGTAGGCATGCCATCCTCCGTCTCCAATAATCATCTGAGGATCGGAAATCTCCGTCCCCCCGGCCATATCATCCACAATAAGTGCAAGGGATTTACCCGCTGGCGCACTGGTTTTAAGCCAGACCGTTACCACACCGTTGGATGAAAAACCCCGGTTCAGAAAACGGTCCCCTTTATCGGACAGAATCCTGACCTGCCAGTCTGCACTGCTTGTTGCATCATCCTTCAGCACCCACTGTCCGGAGCCGGTACCGGAAAAAGCCTGTGAGCTGTCATGCATGGCATAGGAATCACTGCTGATACCTTTTGTGGAACCGCTGTAAGTAGGATGGGTATTGAATTTACCCAAGGAATCGTCAAATCCGGCAAGAATCTCCTCCCGGGGAAAATCGTAATACCGTTCCGCCAGCAGGTTCCAGAGTTCCATATTCACGCCATCATACCCTAATGCCCACATACCGCTGCCCCGCAAAGCATGGGCATCCACCAGATTATATTTCAGTCCCAGACTTTGGGCGTCATCACACCAGAACTGATACCACTGAGAGTCAGAAATATACTTTCCCCATGGGACTTGATAGGTAACGGACCAGATTTTTCCGTGCCGGCTGAAGAGATCTTTGGCTGAGCGGTAAAAAAGAGAGCCGATGTAATCCACCGAAGCGGAGCCTTCGGAACCATCTGCAGTCTGCCACCGGTTCCCGTAATAGGGAACGCCCAGAATCAGTTTGCCGGGATCAGCACTTCCATAATCATCGGTCACGGTAGTTGTAATATTATTTGATGTTCCTGATAACGGTGCCGTAGGTCCTGCCGTGGAACTCCAGCTTCCCCAGAAAGAGTAACCCATGATGAAAATGTAATCACAGGCATCAGCGAGTCCCGCCAGATTCCATCGCTCACCCCAGTTCACTGCCGGGCCGGCAAATGAGACCTCGTATTCGGTTCCAAGGCGGGTATGGACCGAATCGGTGAGTTGTTTCATAAAGGTATTGATCACCGCACCGCGATCCTCGTTTTTCGGACCTTCAAAATCGATATTCACCCCATCCAACTGATAAGTTTCCATTTCGGAAATCACATTGTTGATAAAATTCCGGGTGTTGGACTGGTTAGTGATGAGGGTGTGCATCTCATCGTCATCAAACTCAATCATGCACATCACCACTTTCACACCGTATTGATGGGCTTTATTGATCATGGCGGCCCAGTCGTAAGGCCATCCGGAAGGCGGTGTGAGATTCCCTGCCGGGCCGACGGTCCATCCGAAGACGGCGATCTGGGATAGGAGATTATACCGGAAATACTGTGGGGCGCTTGTTCGTTCCCAATAAGGCAGATAACCGAAAACATCCTTTTTAAGATACCGGGATAAAGCAGCTGCTTTGTTCAGGGGGTAGATTTCCGGTTCCGGCTCCGAACAGACCGTTTCCTTTTCGAACTGCCGGTAAAATTCCCACTGCTGCCGGTGTATACCCGGAACACCAGGCTCGGCACGGAGCATTCCAACACCGGATACAAGAAGACACGCCAGGATAATTTTTGCAGTTCTGATGAGAATTCCTTTCAAAACAAGATGAATATTTCTGATATTCCGGTGAATATACGGTAAAGGGAAAATTTATGATATTTCTTTTCGGGGTTTCGGGTTGTGAGTTGCGGATTGGAGTTTGTCACCCCCGGACCGAAATCCCGGGAAGATAAAACTCCGTCATTGATTGAATCCTATCAAGATCATCCATCACCCCTTACTAAGATCTCAACGTCTGAACGTCTCAACGTCTAAACGTCTCAACATCTCAACGTCTCAACATCTGAACGTCTAAACGTCTCAACATCTGAACGTCTAAACATCTCAACGTCTCAACGTCTAAACATCTCAACATCTAAACGTCTCAACGTCTAAACGTCTGAACGTCTCAACGTCTCAACATTTGAACGTCTCAACATCTGAACGTCTCAACGTCTAAACGTCTGAACGTCTCAACGTCTCAACGTCTCAACATAAAAATCCTTTGGAATTTCCCGCCTATTAATCTTAAGATACGATAAATAAACGATGTGCCGGTAAATACCGTTTTATCCGGATTTTAACCGGCTGTTTCTACCAACAATCATATAATGTCTTAGACAACAAAGGAACCCAGAGCATGGCCACCAGAGCACAAAAAGTCCGACTGGGTGTTTTTCTCGTCATCACCCTGATGCTGTTGATTGTTTCATTTGTCATCATTGCCGGCAAACAGCTGATGGAAAAGCGGGATATTTATTACATCCAGTATAAAAATGTATCGGTCATCGGACTCCAGGAAGGCAGTGCCGTCAAATATTACGGAATCAATATCGGCCAGGTGGATCAAATCACCATCAATAAGGATGATATCAATCAGGTGACAGTACGGATCAGTGTCAAAGAGGGAACGCCCATCAAAGAGGATATGATTGCGACCCTGGTAAGTATCGGTATTACGGGACTGAAGCAGATTGAGCTGACCGGCGGCAGCAACGAATCGGATTTTTTGCCTCCCGGCTCCAATATCAAACCGGGGAGTTCTGCCCTGGAGGATATCACAGGCAAAGCAGAAAAAATTGCGGAGAAATTTGAATTGCTGCTAAACAACCTGAACGCCATTACGGACATCAGTAACCAGGAAAAGGTGGATACCATCCTGTCGCTGGTTCACACCTATCTGGAAGAGAACCGGGAACCTGTGCGCCGGATGATCATCTCCCTGGATACTGCCACACACGACGTGCGAACCCTGATTACAGATGTCCGGGGGCTGGTCGGAACCACTCAGAACAGCATCCAACGGTTTGAACAGAACCTTGTGAAACTGGATACCATCATGAACAACACCCTGCTGTTCAGTGAGGAGCTGGCTTCGGCGGATGTCCGGGGCGTGTCCGGCGAGGTAATCAACACCCTGAACAAAATCGACAGCACCCTGGAAAAAGCCAATATCCGACGAATTTCCGAAGAGGCGGTGAATGCTCTGGCGAATTTTAACCAGACCATTACCCGGATTGATCTGATGGTTCTGAAATCCCGGGAAGATCTGATCCAATCCATTGAAACCCTGAAACAGGCGGCAGATTATCTGAACCAGTTCTCCCGGGAACTCAGTGACGATCCGTCCATCTTACTGCGTTCCAGGCGATAAAGCATAATGGGGCATATCATGAAAAAAACCATTTTTCTTATTTTCCTACTCATACTGATAACGGGTTGCGGTTTCACCCGGGAAACGCTTGTCCGGAATTATTACGTTCTGGAATACTACTCCCATACGGAGAAAGAGGAACTCTTTCAGGAAGAGCCCTTAAATCTTTCATTACAAATTAATAATGTAGTTATTCCATCCACATATAACCGTCCGGAAATTGTTATCCGCCACTTTGGTCCGCGCATCACCTATTCAGAAAATGATATCTGGGCCATGCGGCTCACGGAAATCATCCCAAGCCTGATCAATAAGCGCATCAGCACTTACAATATTTTCCGCCGGGTCTCACGGGATTTTCTGGATGTACGTCCCGATTGCAATCTGACCCTGCGCGTAAACAACATTGAACTCTATGAAACGGAAGATGTCCGTGCTGCCGGGATCAACATGACCTTCGTCTTCCGGGATAACCGGGAGAACAATCTGTTTATCGAGCATACAGTGAATACGGAAAAAATCCTCCTGGATGATGAGGTGGAAACCTTTGTCCAAATCGTCAATGAAATCCTCCTGGAAGAAACGGATGCACTCCTGTATAAAATCCTCCGCCATTATGGCCGCCTGCCGGAGAAAGATGCAGCTCAACCACTCACAGAGCCGGCCGATTCCCTTTTGCCGGGCATCGCGGAGAAAATCCCGGAAGGTATGGGAATTCTTCTGGTACCCGCCATTTCCAAAGCAGATAACGAACCGCCGTTTAAGCTGTTCAACCGGGACGGAAAGGAATTTGACGGAATCCCCGGAGAGCCTCTGGTCCTGCCGTCCGGAACCTATACCATAGAGTACGGCTCCGGCAGCCGCCGCCAGATGATGAAAAAGAAGGATATCGAAATCATCCCCCGGTATAAAACTATTGTTGAACCGGACTGGAGCTGCCTGATTGTAAACATTATCGATGAACGACAGGAAGTGGTCCGGGTACGCTATGAAATTTTTGATTGGGAAACGGGACAGACATACGGCATCGGGATTCCGGCCCGACGGGAATACGGAGAAGAACAGCAGGTCTGGATGCTGAAACCGGGACGGTATAAAATTACTATCAACAACGAACCCTTCAACACCTACCGGAATTTTACCACCGTCTATCTCACAAAAGGAGAATTTCAAAAAATCACCCTTGTTGTCAGCACCAATCAGGACGGAACCCCCGGCGATCTTATCGGCGCCGGCGTGCTGGAAGAGGATGAACTGGCCGGCACCATCGGTCATTGGCATCTTTTAAACGCCTTTTACGGGAATGCTTCCATAAACAGCACCAATGAAAGGAAAAAAGAAGAGCACGAGACAACCCTCGTCTTTAATACCCAGTTTGAAAATAAGGTAACTTATGACAATTTCCCAATTAACTATACCCTGCGGAACCTGATTGAACTGGGGACGACCAAAACGACGGATACCGGCTTCCGGATTTCCAATGACGACACATATTTCAGAAATACGTTCATCCTTTATTTTCTGGAAAACATGGGAATTTACGGCCGTTTTGACAGTGAATTACACCTGGTAAACGAATATGTTTATTTTTCTTCACCCATAAATTACCGGAAGAAAGATCTGAAAGGAAATACGGTAGAACAGGGTCTTTCGGTGAACCAAGTCAAGACCAAGCCGTCCATTATGCCCCTGACTCTGAAAGAAGGGGTAGGGATAAATCTCAGGGCTTTCAACACCGGCCGGGTGAATCTGAATATCCGGGCAGGATTTGGCCTGCGGCAGGATTACTACAATGATGTATACCCGTTATCCACGGATGTTGAAACGGTCAATGATATTTCCTACCGTCTATTCAAAGCCCAGGAAACTCAAAAACAACGGGGTGCGGAAGTATCGGTCATCGGGAATTTCCAACTTCCGTTGAACCTCACTTATTACACCAATGCAGATTTTCTTTTTCCTTTCCGGAGTGACGAAGCCACAACTATTGAATGGGAAAATGTCCTCAACCTGAAACTCTTCAAATACATTTCAGTGGATTACCGACTGCGCCTGCGAAACAAGCAGGATGAATTCGGAAAAGAATACATTGTAAACCGTCATGCACTTTTTTTGAGGGTTAATTATTTTGCCCGGTAAAGCCACAAAGAAAAATCATCTGACCTTAGACCACAACGGCAGAATTACTGTCGAGAATACTGTCCTCCACATAGAAGGAATGCTGACCCATCAAAGCATTCCCGTTTTGAAAAAAACAATCCGGAAACACAGAAAAATGCCTGTTTCATCTATTGATCTGGCGAAACTGAAATATATCGACAGCACAGGAGTTGTCTTTATAGACTGGCTCCGAAAAAAGCTTTTTCCCGGGGCAGAGGTCCGCCATGCCGATGCCAAAACCCAAAAGGCACTGGAAACCTTCAGTTCTCAAGGGGTAAAAATCCCGAAACCGCCCCGAGAAGCCGGCTTTTTGGAAGCCGCCGGCAATATACTGGTTCAAACCTGGAACGCTTTCAGGGATATCCTGTACCTGACATCGGAAATTATCCTATGGTCATTTTACGGAATTTTCACATCCCGGGGACGTCGGAAGGGATCAGTCAGTCAGCAAATGGTTTTAATCGGAAGCAATGCAGTGGGTATCGTAGGTTTGTTATCCATCGTTCTGGGGCTTATTATTGCCCTTCAATCTGCAGCTCAGCTTCGGCAGTTCGGGGCCGGGGTTTACATTGCGGATCTCATTGCCATTTCCATGGTTCGCGAAATGGGTCCTATGATGACGGCCATTATTATTGCCGGCCGGAGCGGTTCCTCTTTTGCCGCAGAAATTTCCACCATGAAAGTGACGGAAGAACTGGATGCCCTGCGCATGATGGCTCTGAATCCCATCCGGTATGTGGTGGTCCCCAAATTTCTGGCCATCAGTGTCTGCATGCCCCTGCTGGTTATGCTCTCCATTATCCTCGGCATCTTCGGTGGATTCATTATCGGACTGACCTACCTGGATTTGAACCTGGTAACATATTTCAATCAGACCATCAACATTCTGGAACCCAAGGATCTGCTCATCGGTCTGAGTAAAAGTGTCTTTTTTGCCTGGGTGATTGTCATCATTGGCAGTTATTTTGGTTTCCGGGCGGAAGGCGGTGCTGAAGGTGTAGGAAAAGTCACCACATCCGCCGTGGTAGCCTCCATTTTTGCCGTGATTGTGTTTGATGCCATTTTCAGCCTTATTTACATGTTCTGATATCTATGCCTGAACCCATTATACAAATCCAAAACCTGACAACCCGCTTTGGGGACCGGATCATTCTGGACCAGATTAACCTGGATATTTATCCCCGCGAAGTGACGGTCATTCTGGGCGAAAGCGGCTGCGGAAAAACCACACTGCTGAAATCCATCACCGGGCTGGTCACTCCGGAAAAGGGAGAGATCTTCATTTTCGGCAGGCCTTTTACCGAATCGGATGAAAAGAAATACAAAGAGACTCTGCAACGGATGGGGGTATTATTTCAAAACGGGGCGCTCCTGAATTCGGTCACCGTCAAGGATAACGTAGCTATCCCCCTGGAACAGCACAGTCATCTGGACCCGGAGCTGATTGAAAAGAGTGTTGCGGTAAAACTCCGGTTGGTAGGACTCACCCACGCCATGCATCTGCTTCCGTCGGAACTCTCCGGGGGGATGCGCAAACGGGCGGCTCTGGCAAGGGCCATTGCTCTGGATCCGGAAATCCTCTTCTGCGATGAACCGTCGGCCGGTCTTGATCCTCTCTCCAGTGCCGCATTGGACAAGCTGATACTCACATTGAAAGAGCAGTTTAACATGACCATCCTGGTGGTGACACACGAACTGGCAAGCATTCACCGCATTGCAGACCGGATTGTGTTTCTGGATGAGGGAAAAATCCTTTTTACGGGAACGCTGGAGGATGCCAAATCCTGTGGGATTAAAACGGTAGAAACTTTTTTTGAGACAGGCAGTTTTTAAACGCCGCAAAAAGTCCTTCTTGCCATTCAATCTGTTAAACCCTATCTTTATATATAAATACCTATCTTTTGAGAACATCATGAAACTCATTGTTACAGGAGAGAATGGTTTCATTGGATCGAAAATCGGCCGGTGAATCCGTGTGAAGGGTTCCGGAAAAACAGAGATACAGGAAATTCTTGACATAAACACAATCCGCCGGACCGCTCAGCCGGTTCCAGGCAGGGAGAATCAAAATGATCAGTTTCAAACAGGCACAGGATGTGCTGAACTATGCCAAAGATTTCCACCATCAGCTTTCCCGCTACTACAAGACACTCAACGATAAAACCGATCAGGTCCGTGTTAAAATGCTGTTGGACTATCTGACAATCCACGAAGAAAAACTGGAAAAGAATATTGAGCACATTGAAGAAAACATCTCGGTAAAAGTGTTGGAGACATGGTTCAAATACACGCTGTGCGAAGATCTGCGAAAAGAACTCTCTTCCAAAATCATCAAATTTGACAACATGATCGTGGAAGAAATCATCCGCATGGCCATTCAGCTTGATGACTGTCTGATCCGTATTTACAAAAAGATTGCCCAGAACAGCGATATTCCCGAAATCCGGGATATTTTCACCAATTTATCGGAGCTGGAGGATCACGAAAAGCGGCGCTTTGTCATGGACTCCACCCGGATGTACGACATGTAAGACCAAATATGGCCAATTCCAACCATTATGTACATTCCACGACGTTACCGACGTATGAAGGACGCGGTTTATGAACATACGCCGGCAACTTAAAAATATTTCCCGCCAGCGTTACATACCCGTCCTGACCGGTTTACTGGCGGTCCCCTTTCTGGGATCGCTGGTTATTTTACTGGTGGATCCCGTCAGTTTCCACTCATTGCAGGAAGCCCTTTGGTGGGCTTTTGTTACCATTACCACCGTGGGGTACGGGGATCTGATTCCGGGACCGGGATTGCCCCGGGTTGTGGCGGTTTTGATCATGTTCGGCGGAATCACCTTTGTTTCCATGCTCACGGCAACAATTTCATCGACATTTGTCGCCCGAAAAATCAGGGAGGGTAAAGGTTTGGCTACCGTAACCGTTTCCAATCATATCATCATCTGCGGCTGGAATGAAGAGGCTATCAGCCTTATTGAATCTATCATCTCCCTCTTTGAAAATCATGACCTGTGTTCCATCGTCCTCATCAACGAACTGCCGGAAGAAGATGTCAACAACATCATTTTCCAGTACAAGAACGCAGATATTCAGTATGTCCGGGGAGATTTTACCAAGGAATTTGTCCTGGAAAGGGCTAACCTGCAGGATGCCCGGTCCGTGATTATCATCCCGAACGACCTGGATATTCAGGGAGATCCGGATGAAAAGACGGTCCTGGCCACTCTCTCCATCAAATCCCTTTCTCCCAAAACCCCGGTCATCGCTTTCATTAATCGCAGTGAAAACCGTTCCCACCTGAAGCGCGCCAATGCCGATGAAGTGATTGTCCGCGATGAATACAGCGGATTTATCCTGGCATCCTCGGTGCTCATGCCCGGTGTGCCCCAGGCCTATTTCCAACTGATGAATCACAAAGTGAATCCCTCCTTGTACCGGGAAAAAATGCCGTCCGCGCTGGTGGGAAAAACCTTCAAAGAAGCATCCCGGTTTTTCCGGGAAGAGGACAGGGCAATTCTCATCGGTGTGGTCAGTGAAAAGAAGAGAGCCTCCTTTTCCGATTTCCTCTCATCCGACTCCAGTCACCTGGATGCTTTCATTGAGCGGAAACTCCGGATGGCAGGACACTCCATGGAAGATAAAAGCCGCATTAACATTCATCTTAACCCAGAGGATGATTATATCATCTCAGACGATGATCTGGCCGTCCTGATCCGGTGACACTATGACACAAAAATATATCCAGCAATTAAAAGAATACGCCTTTTTCCGGGATTTATCCCTGGATGAGATCAAGACCTTTTACCCCTTTATGGAGTTGCATCAGGTCCCGAAAGGCGAGATGATCATCCGGGAGGGTGACAAAGGGAATTTCATGTTTCTCCTGCTTGAGGGTGAAGTTGAAATCTCCCAGCCCCTTACGTTGCCAATGTCCCCCGGAGCCCGGGATACACGGGAAAAGGCCTTCATCCGCCTGACTCATGAGAACCACCCTTTTATCGGTGAAATGAGCCTGATTCAGCCGAATGTTCCCCGAAGCGCCAATGTAAAAGCCGTGAAACCGTGTATCATCGGTATTTTTAAAAATTCCGACCTGGAAACACTGGCGGAAAAATATCCCCACATCGGTGCCGTTATTATGAAAAACATTGCCTGTAAACTGGCCAATGACCTGAGGACAGCCAATCAGAACGTGCTTAAATTAACAACGGCGCTGAGCATTATTATGGACTGAGTAGAGAGTGGAGAGTTGTAGCAGCAGGACATGACCTGCCGTTGAGTTGGAATTGTGAGATATGAATTTGTGTTGCAGGAGAAGGACAGAGATTATTGATTGATTTGACTGGATGATTGGGGAATTGACAACCCCGGATTTCGGTCCGGAAGAATGAAGCAGCAGTTGTCACTCGTCACTTTATTACACACCAGCCGCGAAGCAGCGCTAACTTCCAGCTTCTAACTTATTAAAAATGATTGATTCGATTGGGGATTTTCTACTGATTTGATACCGAGATTATAAGAGAAATGGGATATATTATTTCAATAAGATAACGCCCCCCACCCCGGGGGTAAAATACACCGAAATCTGACATAAAGCAAGATAATATTATTAATCATATATATACTGTGTCAAATATTTCAACAGACTGAAGCCTGAGGTCAATCATCCAATCATCTCATTCTTCATTCCCAATTCCACTGTGCATAGCGCACTCTGCGGGAGGAATAACTCAAAACTCAGGGACCGGACGTATCCTGTCTTTACGACTCTCACCTCTCAACTCTCGGCAGATATACCGTAAACGTGCTTCCCTTCCCATATTCCGTATCCACGGTGATGCGACCTGCGTATTCATCCACAATTTTTTTCAGGATAGTCAGTCCCAGACCGGTGCCGGTAATATCCCGGGTGAATTTGTTTTTCGCCCGGAAGAATTCCTGAAACAGGCGGTCTTTTTCGTCGGGTGTCATGCCGATACCGGTATCTTTTACGGAGACTTTCACCCAGCGGCCGTCTTCCACACAGGCAATATCGATACTGCCCTCGTATTTATTGTATTTGATGGAATTGGAGATCAAATTGGTAAAAACCCGCCGGATTTCCTCGGGATCGGCCTTGACAAAGAGTCCGTGTTTCAGAGTTAGATTCACGCTGATTTCCCGTTCTTCCATCTGGGGTTTAAACAATTCTACGGTGCTTTCCAGAAGCTCGGCTACTTCCACATTTTCCAGGTTCCGTTTCACGGCCTTGGAATCCATCCGGAAAATATTCATCAGATCGCTGATCAACTCCATGAGGGCTTCGGTCCGTTCCAGGGAACGCTTCATATAGGTATTATAAGTAACAATATCATCACCCAGCGCATTGTCTAAAATCATTTTCAGATAACTGTGGATAGCTGCCAGCGGAGCTTTCAGCTCGTGAGCCACCATGTTCACAAAGCGGGATTTGGACTGTTCCAGTTGTTTCATTTCAGTTATATCCCGAAGGACCGATACAACGCCGAGACACTGGCCGTTTTCCCCGAGAACAGGGGCCGTATTAGCCATTACCACCAACTCCAAAGGCGGTTTAATCACCAGTTCCTGTTTGATGGCACCGGTTTTACCCTCGGATTCAGCTTTCCGGAGGATTTCACAAATCTGTTTTTGCAGGGATTGGGGCAAATATCGGAACATGGAATCCCCGATGAGGATTTGACGGTCCGTATCAATCAGCTGAAGAAAACGGGGATTGTAAAAAATAATCTCTTTATTCTGATTGATAACCAGAATCCCGTCATCGATGGAATTAATGACGGTAAAAAGGCGGGACTTATCCACACTGAGTTCCGCCAGGTTGTTTTCCCGTTCTTCCCGCAGGCGCCGGGCTTCCAGAATATACCAGCGCCGTTCCAGCGCCCGATGAATCATGGGAATAATTTTTTCAGGATCAAAGGGTTTGGAAATGTAATTGTAGGCGCCCATCTGGGTTGTCTGCACTGCCGAGTCAATGGACGGATTAGCAGACATCATGATGCAGATGGCCTCTTCATGGACTTTCCGAATGGCATGCAACACATCCCTGCCGCTGATATCGGGCAGGGACATGCTGATGAAATATATATCATATTCTGAGGAGGAACCTTTGGCAATCCCTTCTATCCCGCTTCCTGTGGACTCAATGACATGATGATTCCCCAGGTGGTTTTTCAAGAATTCCACCACCTCGGCTTCAGCATCAATAATCAGGATACGGGCATCGAGTATTTTCACGATTCTTTCAGTACTTTATCCTTAATGTACTGCAAAAGGTCATTGGGAGAAATGGGTTTTTCCAGATAATCATCGGCATTGATCCAGTTTTTTTCTTCCGATGTCTGTGTGGAAAAGCGGTATCCTGTTTCGTGCCCCGTAGATGTAAAAATCACTACATGGGCGTTTTTACGCTCCGGCTGATTTTCCATCCAGTGGCAGAGAACAAATCCCGAATCAAAGTGTTCCATGACCAGATCGGCAAAGACCACATCGGGTTTAAAAGATTTGAAGAGTTTTTTCCCTTCTTCACTGTTATAAGCCGCTTCAACTTCAAAACCATTTTTTTGGAGAAAGGGCTTATAGATGTTAATCAGGTCGGTATCGTCATCAATCAAGAGTATTTTTTTGCTCATGGAGACCTCTTTATATTGTTCGGTTCAAACCTTAATGCCGGTTTCGTTTGGTATAGTAAGTGTGGAGCAGATCATGGGCGGTGTGGCTGCCCGGCTTTTCAAGGAATTCATGATAGAGTTTTTGAATGGACTGATTATGGTGAGAACACCGTTTTGGCAGTCCCTGGTCAATTTTGTAGATGGCTTCCGTCCGTTTTTGGATTTTTTCCGGGGTACTGGGCAAGGGCTGACCACCGCCGTTAATACACCCGTTAGGACAGGCCATCACTTCAATAAAGTGGTATTCGGATTTTCCGGCCTGCATGTCTTTCAGGAGAACATCAATATTTTTCAACCCGCTCACGGCGGCGACTTTCAGTTTAATCCCGTTGATCTCCACCGTGGATTCCTTTACGCCCTGGAGTCCGCGGATAGGTGAGAAGTCAATAACCGGCATATCTTTTCCGGTCATCATATAGTGGGCGGTTCTGAGGGCGGCTTCCATCACACCGCCGGCGGCACCAAAAATAGCACCGGCACCGGTGGATTCACCCAAAGGATCATCAAACCCCTCGTCGGGCAGTCGGGAGAAATCAAGTCCGGCCACCCGGATCATCCGGGCCAGTTCCCGGGTTGTGATGACTGCATCTACATCCTGGTATTCCTTACCCAGTTCAGGCCGTTGTGCCTCGAATTTCTTGGCAATACAGGGCATGACGGATACCACAAAAATCTTTTCCGGATTAATACCCATTTTCCGGGCATAATAGGATTTAATCATGGCTCCCTCCATCTCGTGGGGGGATTTGCAGCTTGACAGGTGATCCATGAGGTCAGGATAAAAGTGTTCCAGATATTTCACCCAGCCCGGGCTGCAGGATGTAACCATCGGCAGGGTTTTCTTCTGCGTAATCCGCTCTATCAGTTCATTAGCTTCTTCCATAATGGTAAGATCGGCGGCAAAGTTGGTATCGAACACTGTATCCACACCCATGCGCCGGAGGGCGGCCACGATTTTCCCGGTGACAATTTCACCTGGCTCCAGGCCGAATTCCTCGCCGATGGCTACTCGGACCGCAGGGGCAATCTGGGCCACTACCAGTTTGTCCGTATTGTTGATGGCTTCCCATACCCGTTTCTGATCGCTCTTTTCACGAAGAGCACCCACAGGACAGTGAACAATACATTGACCGCAATAGACACAGGCCACAGTATTCAGACTCCGGTCCATAGCCGGGGCAACAGCACTGTTAAAACCGCGGTTGATCAGGTCAATGGCACCCACGTTTTGCATTTCATGGCAAACCCGCACACAACGTCCGCAGAGAATACACTTTTCGGGATCCCGTTCAATGGAGGGACTCGCCAGATCGAGTTTCCCCTTGCGGCGCTGTCCCACATAACGATAACTCCGTACTCCGTATTCCGCTGCCAGGGATTGTAAATCACAATTCCCGTTCCGGGTACAGACCAGGCAATCCTGAGGATGGTTTGCCAGCAGAAGTTCGATGATGGTTTTGCGGGCCCGGCGGACTTCCGGCGAGTTGGTCTTCACTTTCATGCCGTCATAGACCGGAAAGGCGCAGGAAGGTACCAGCCGTCCCTGGTCTTCCACTTCCACCATACACATCCGGCAGGAGCCTGTGGGGGAAAAGCCCTTCAGGTAACAGAGAGTGGGGATACGAATTCCTTCCCGTTCCGCCACTTCGAGGACCGTCTCGCCCGGGTTTGCCCAAACTTCAATATTGTTAATGGTAATATTCATGTGCTTCCCTGATTTTTTTATTCCACATAAATGGCGTTAAAATTACAGATCATCATACACTGGCCACAGCGTGTACATTTGTCGTTAATGATGTAATGAGCTTTTTTCCGTTCACCCACGATGGCATCCACAGGACACTTAATGGCACAGAGTGTACAGCCGGTACATTTATCGGTATCGATTTTATAGGTCAGAAGCTCCTTACACACGCCGGCGGGACACTTTCGTTCGTACAGGTGAGCTTCGTACTCATCCCGGAAATATTTGAGTGTGCTGAGCACCGGATTTGCTGCTGTCTGTCCCAGTCCGCACAACGATGTGGTGGTAATCACTTTTGCCAGCCGCTCCAGATAAACCATACCCTGAAAACGCAGGAGAGCTTCTTCCGGGTCATTTTCGTTTTTGTAGCTTCGTGTCAGCCGTTCCAGGGTTTCATAGAGCCGCTTGGTTCCTTCCCGGCAGGGAATACACTTCCCGCAGGATTCAGACATAATAAAGGTCATGAAATATTTGGCCAGATCGACCATACAAGTGGTTTCATCCATGACAACCAGTCCGCCGGAGCCCATCATGGCTCCTATCTCTTTCAGGTTTTCATAGTCGATGGCCGTATCGATAACGGATTCCGGGAGGGCACCTCCGGACGGACCACCGATCTGCACGGCCTTGAACCGCCGCCCGTCCGGAATGCCACCGCCCACATCAAAGACAATCTGTCGAAGGGTAGTACCCATGGGGACTTCCACCAGGCCTACGTTCTTCACCTTTCCTGAGAGGGCAAAAATCTTTGTCCCCTTGGAGGTTGCAGTTCCGATGGAAGCATACCAATCCGCCCCCCGGCGGATAATGACCGGTACATTGGCAAAGGTTTCCACATTATTGATAACTGTCGGTTTGCCCCACAAACCTTCCGTTGTGGGATAAGGGGGGCGGGGCCGGGGCATGCCACGGTTTCCTTCGATGGAATTGATCAGCGCCGTTTCTTCTCCGCACACAAAAGCACCGGCGCCTTCTTTGATTTTCAGTTTAAAACTAAATCCGCTGTTCAATATATTTTCACCCAACAGTCCGTACCTTTCCGCATCTGCAAGGGTTTTTTTCAGGCGTTTGATGGCCAGGGGATATTCGGCACGGCAGTAAATGTATCCTTCAGACGCTCCAATGGCATAGGCCGCAATCACCATGCCTTCCACCACCCGATGGGGATCCCCTTCCAAAACAGCCCGGTCCATAAAAGCACCCGGATCACCTTCATCAGCATTGCAAATCAGGTACTTGATATCCCCTTTGGACTGACGGGCAAATTGCCATTTCTGTCCTGTTTTGAATCCTCCGCCACCGCGGCCCCGGAGACCGGCTTTCAACACAACTTCAATTACATCGTCAGGGGACATGCTCTTCAAAATGCGGCTGAGTCCCTTGTATCCTCCCCGAACAATGTACTGATCAATGCTCTCAGGGTCGATGATTCCGCAGTTTTCCAGAACCACTTTCTGCTGGATTTTGAAAAAGGGAATATTGTCGATGACAGGCAGATTATCCCAGCTCTGTTCACTTTTTTCATGATACACCCCCAGCACCTTATCCTGCACCGGTTCATGGTTGATCAGAGTGGTTTCAATCAGGTTGGGGACATCCTTTGGGGTCACCCGGGCATAGCTGAGACGGGGATATCCGGGAAGTTTAAAATCCACAATCACCTCTTCGGCACAGTATCCCACGCACCCGGTGGAAATCAGTTCGGCTTCAATGCCGCGTTTTTCCAGCTCTTCTTTAAAGGTATCGTACACACCCTGGGCACCGTTTGCCAGTCCACAGGTCCCCATACCTACAATAATTGCCGGCTTGTCCGCCTTTTCCAGGGTCAGGCGAGACTTGTATTCCCGAAGATCTTTTGCAAGCTTGGCAGGAAGGGTTACTTCCGGGGATTCATGGATGATATCCATAAACAAATCGGGGGTGACTGGAAAACCCGTATCCTTTCGGTTCAGTATTTCAAGAAAATCCTTCATGGAATCTATCCTTTGTCTTTGAATTTTTTTATCAGCTTCTGGATGGATTTGGGAGTGAGTCCGCCGAAGTACTCGTCATTAATCACGATGACCGGTGCAATACTGCAGGCACCGATACAGGCCACGGTTTCAATGGAAAACATTAAATCTTTGGTTGTGTCTCCGGCTTTGATTCCCAGTTCCGATTCCAGGATCCGTAAAATATCCAGGGAGCCCTTCACATGACAGGCTGTCCCCCGGCAAACCTTTATCACGTATTTGCCCAGGGGTTTCAAACGGAACTGATTGTAAAAAGTCGCCACACCATACACCCGACTTAAAGGGATGCCGATATGCTCTGCTACCTTTTCCAGCTGATCTTCCGGCAAATATCCGAATTCAGACTGGATATTCTGCAACAGAGGTATCAACAGGGAGGCATCGTTCCGCGGATAGGCATCAAAAATGGACTGATTGTTCATTCCTCTCCTCATTTTTTTCAGATATGAAAGACACCATTTTTACCAGCCCAATAATAAAGATATTTTTCTCTATTGTGGAAAAAAATTTATGCTTTTTTTAAAATTCGGAGATTTTATTCTTAAATATTTGAGAGAGTTTTCCAAGAGGAGAGAATAAGGCGGCAGGCGGCAGTTTGAAAGTCCCAACGCCCGCCCGTTAATCCACGAAAACACATCAGCCGCGAAGCGGCGCCAACTTCCGGTCACCGGGTAGGCCGCCAACAGGCGGACGTATCGAGGTGCCAGCTTCCAACTTCTAAAATCATTTCCCCATCAAAACAAGTCTCACCGAAAGTCCGGTTACAGGATGGTGACCTGTCGGCAGATTGGAATCGGGGTCCTTTTTAAAAGTACTGAGGGCGAAGTCGTAGGTGTAACCGGTTTCAAGAAGCAGGTGTTTGCGGAAGGCCAGTCCGCCGATCAGTCCGAACCGGAGGGCTTTGTCGTCCCGGACATCCTTCAGAATCCAGGTAATTCTGGGGCCAAACATGATAGAGGAAAGAGTTGATGTCCGATTATGCCATTCCCGGACGATATTGAGTTCCACACTCTGGTTTTGCTGGTAAATATATCCTGCATTAATTTTAGTAAAGCGCGTAGCGCCGGGAGCTCCTTTGGCCAGATATGTCATACTGAATCCCGATCCCCAAAAGGGAACCCCCACATGAAGGTTCAGATCCACTTTCGGACTCACGCTCTGGTGCACACTGTAAACGGGAAAGAGATTTTCTACGGAAAAGGCAAAGCTATACGTGCGTGACCCCGGTTCCATTTTCCCGGGGTAGATGACGGGATGACCCGCGCAACCGGCCAGTCCGATCACCAACACAAGACTGAGAAATATTTGCTTATATCCGTCCATACAAGATAAAGCAATTTATGCATAAGCAGATTTGAAAAAAAGTGAAAGATATTGGGAGGTCTTTCCATCTTCGGGATACGGCATTCATCCTCCTGAAAAATAAAGTGACAACTTTCTGCTGTGTGTCAGGTCTTATGTGTGAAAAACGGAGAAGAACAATGAGAATTCAACTGACATTAAGAACCATTGCTTACATCGCCCTGATCGTGATCGGCCTGCTGATGGCCAGCGCCAATGAGATGACCTGGATCTCAGCCCGCTTCATTCTGGAGCCGGTCCATGAAGCAAGCGCCGTCGTTTTTCCCTTCTGAGAAAATCAGGAACACGCCGCATATTCCATCGTTATAAATCGTAGTGACTTAGATTTCACTTACCATACATCAAAGGGGTCCCCAACAGGACCCCTCTCCCGTTTATAGGCATTCTTTTTTTAAAACATGAGGATGTTTATCCAGCCAGGCCAGAAATTCCAGGTCCCCCGCTAAAAGATCATATTTCCGCAGCTTTTCCCGACGGACCCATTCCATGGTTTGAAAAGCTTTATTCTGTATCCGACCTGCAAAAGAGAGGATTTGAAAAAAATGGAGGGTGATGGCTTGCCGGTTTTTGTATTGGTAGGGATATGAGACAATTTTGTTGACACAGGTCACATGGATGGAGAGTTCTTCCGTCAGTTCGCGGATAAGGGCTTCTTTTGGTGTTTCACCTGTTTCCGCCTTTCCCCCGGGGAATTCCCACTTCAGAGGATGAGGATCCCGGGGCAAGCGCTGACAAAGAAGTATTAAACCATCCGCCATGAGAATACCGGCTGAAACATGAATCATGAGGATTTCTTCCGTTTGAAAATCATGATGTTTTCAAAACGTCCCTCTTCTCCCCTTCTCAGATTTTTCACATTGCTCCGGTGGGTCCAGAGAATGAAAAAAGGAATCATGATGCTGAAAATCAGAAGCCAGATGCTATCATAATTCCCCAGAAAATACAAAACAATATGAATAATCCCGAAAAAACTCACGGCCAGCATGGAAGCCACGGACACATAACCGGTGAGAAGGAGGGTCAGGATAAAAATCAGGGCGCAAATCAGGACAATCACCGGCGCAATGGCCAGGGCCATCCCTGTGGCTGTTGCCACACCTTTACCGCCGCGGAATCCCCCAAAGAGTGTAAACGTATGTCCTAAAATCGCACTGATACCTGCCAGGATCATGAGTCCCGCCGGATCTCCGCTCCCAAGCCTGGAAATCCAGTAAGCCGATGCAAATCCCTTAAACATATCCAGCAGCAGAGTGATAATCCCTGCAGTAACTCCCAATTGACGAAAGACATTGGTTGCCCCCATATTGCCGCTCCCCAGGGTCCGGATATCCACCCTTTTCAGGATGTATCCCATAATCAAAGCCGTGGGGAAGGATCCTGCCAGATAGGATAACAAAATCACCCATACATTATTCATGACTCATCTCCCGTCTTTTCTGTTGAATTTTGTGAATCTGCCTTTCCCCGGGGACCCTGGTCCCGGTAAAATGACAACTGCTTTTTTGCCGGAAAAGGCATTCCCGGCGGTGAAACCAGCCCTCCGGAAATCAGCATTTTCAGTCCTTCTTCAATTGTCAGTTTCGTATCCACCGCATCCTCACAGGGGATAAACACCATGTATCCCGACGTGGGGTTGGGGGTGGTGGGAACAAATACATTGTACATGCGAATTCCGTCAGCTGCCAAAGACTGTCCTGTAACAAAACCGATGGTCCAAATCCCCTCTGCCGGATACTGGAGAAAAATCACCTTCTGAAATTCTTTCCGTCGGGATGAACCGATAATTTCCACAATCTGCCGGGAAACGGTGTAGAGACTCCCCAGAAAAGGCAGTTTTGACAGTCGCCGCTCGATGCGGTCAAACATCTTTTTTCCCAGCCAGTGATTTACAAAGGCACCCAGAAAAAAGATGATTATAAATGTGGCGATAAAACCGATGCCGGGAATATAAAAGGGGAGAATCTCCCGGAAATAACGGCCGAATATATTATCAATGAACCCAAAAATAAACTGGAGGGTGAATATGGTAATCCCCAGGGGGATAGCCACGATGAGACCGGATATAAAGGCTGTTTTTAAATTTTGTTTTTTGAACAGGTTTTTCCACATGCTCATAGAATATTTACTCTCCTTTGCTTAAGTGATCCGGGCACTTTTTCAGTATCTTCTCTCCATTTTCAGAATAGGGACCGGGGCAAAGGTCACACAAGCCACACATCTCACAGTGGGGTTTTCGGGCGGTGCAGACAGCCCGGCCATGGTCAATAATCATATGGTTCCACTGAATCCAGTGCTCCCGGGGAAGAATTTTCTGCAAATCGAATTCCACCTTTACCGGATCGGTATGGCAGGTAAAACCCAGATGACGGGAAACCCTTCCCACATGGGTATCCACCACAATTCCCGGTTGATGGTAGGCCACGCCCAGAATCACATTGGCTGTTTTCCGCCCCACACCCGGTAAACCGGTCAGTTCTTCCAGGGTTTCGGGGACTTTTCCACCATATTTCTCCACAATCATGCGGGATGCGGCCAGGATGTTTTTAGCCTTATTGTTAAAAAAACCGGTGGATCGAATCACGTCAATCAGTTCAGGTAAAGGTGCTTGTGACATGGCTTGAGGGGTACTCCAGCGACTGAAGAGCTCGGGGGTGACTTTATTCACCCGTTCATCGGTACACTGGGCCGAGAGGATAGTAGCCACCAGAAGCTGAAAGGCATCCACATGAATCAGCGAACAGGTACTGGCAGGATACATAAGGTACAAGCGGCGGATAATCTTTTCAGCTCTGCGCTGTTTCGATTCACGGGTTTCGGAGTCCTGGCGTAAATTCACTTTATCATCCCTTCGGTTTCGTCGTAAATTAGCAAGGATAGAAAGGAAAGCCAAAATTAATACACCATGAATCTTGAACTTTTACAGCATTTTCTCGAAGAAACCCCCTTACTGGACATTCACAACGCCACCCTTTTCGCGTTGAATGAAAAACACCGTTGGGACAAGGCCGATCCTGAAACCCGCACCCGGCAGATTTATGAATTTGTCCGGGATTCCATTGCCTACAGCTTTCCCAAAAAACCTTTCCAGACGGCAGCGGAGGTTCTGGCAGCCGGTTATGGAATGAGTGTTTCCAAAAGCATCCTCCTCATGGCATTGCTGCGCCATGTTCACATGCCCTGCCGGTTTCACGGTTTTCTGATTAAAAAAGAGTTTCTCCGGGGCATTCCCGACGACAAACTCTACAAAAAAATCCCCCCCCTTCTGGTCCATGCCTGGGTGGAAGTCCTCCTCGATGACCGCTGGATCATCCTGGAAGGCGCAACCCTTCCCAAAGCCTTCATAGAAAAACAACTGAAGAAAATCCCCTTCAGGACCGGTGAATTCAACGGATTGGGGCTGGGAGTGCACAAACTGGACAACCTCTCTTACGAATGGACGGGAAAACACACCTATATCCAGCGGAATGCCATTCTGAGGGATTACTCTGTCTTCAACGCTCCGGATCACTATCAGATGGTTTTCGGAAACGAACTGAAAAAAATCCGAAACTACTATCCCGGAAAACGGCTGATTAAAAAGCTGAATCAGCGCCTGAATGCCCTCCACACGGCGTAAAAACATCCTCCCGGATCTCCCCAATCCCCGGAAAAATATTCCTGTTGAACTTCCTTACAAGCCTGAGTATTTTACAACGCGGACAGTCGTATAAGAGAGGAGAAACAAATGATCACAGGAACGACTGTTAAGCAGACACGGCAGACCACCCGGTCTTTTTTTATCGGTCAAATTAAAACAAAGGAAGCATTTATATGGATTTAAAGCGCGCTTTAGGCATTGATCCGGACGGGGTTATTCAGTTGAATCATTCCGAACGGCTGATTCAATACATCAATTTTAAACTGGCGGCTCTCGGTGAACCGGTCTTCGGTACGCTCCACGACAAAGAGTTCATTGAGCTGGCCCGGGATCTGATCTACAATCACCAGGAAAAAAACCGCCTTCTCTCCAATTACCTGTGTCCGGCGGACCAGCGCATTCAGAATTTCATCAACAACTATTTCAGCGATACCGACGAAGATTGTACGGTGCGTCTGCCGTCAGACACCTTCATTTTGGATCATCACGGCATTGCCCGCATGCTCTCCATTCCGCCGGATCAAAACGAATATCACAACGGGCCGGTCTCATCCTACCGGATTGAGCAGGGTATTCTTCACAATCCGAAGCACGACCGTCGAACCACCAAGGGGGTTTTTCATGTGAGTGAAGGCGGCCTGCCCATCCCTGATGATAAAAAGGCGGTACCAAAAGAGACCTTCCGCCGCATTTTAAAAAAAGCTCTGGATGTCCCCAAAGAGATGATGGAGCTGCCCTTCACCGCCTCACAGGATAAAAAGGCCTATGTGTGGACCTCCCTCCTGCTCCGTCCCACCGTGACTCCGGAAGTTCCGGGGTATAATGCCAGGAAAAGCATGGAAATCCGATTTTTCGCCCCGGGCTGTCTTGTGAGCAACCTGGATTTTGTGGAATCCATCTTCGGGAATGCAGGAGATCCCTACCTGCCTCAGAACGATGCCGCCCTGGATATTGATCACTGGACGGGACACACGGGATGCGTGATTCTGGCGCCTCACCTGAACAACCTGACCAAAAAGGAGTTGGGATTGCCTCCTGTGGATAAAGCCACCAAGCGTCAAAAGCGGGACGGCATGTGCTGGGGAAAGGAGGATGAACTCTATAACGACGGCCAACCCTTTAAAATCACGGCCCGGACCGACGATGGTGTAATCCTTACCATCCTTTCGGATAATTACTTCGGCTATACCAAAAAAGAGGTAAAGAGTCAAATCAGTTTTTCGGCCAATTTATACGGCAATTCAGAGGAGGAACACGCCGGCGGTGCCCTGGTTTTTCCCACCTATGATTTGGGGGATGAATTCCGGGACGACAACCTGATTCCCCATAATGGACTGACATTCAGCGAGATGACATCCATGTACAAAGAAATTATGGAGGAGAAACCGGAGGGATACGCCATTGACAGGACCTATCCTGAAATCATGTATGTACCGGAGAATATCCAGATCAACCTGAAAGAACAGGTCATCCGCTGGAAGAAAGGGAAAAAAAACCAGACTCTGAAACTCTTGCCTGAAAACATCTACCTGATGCCGTCGGGCTATCAGATCCGGATGATCAAACAGCAGGGCGCTCCCTTCTGGCAATTAATCGGCACGGTGGCGGAAGGAACCTTCATCCACAAGCCGTGTACCGTCTCCGGCGGCGGGAAATCGGAAATATCCAAATCCATCGCCAATTCCATCATTTACGGACCCTTTTTCGTAGCCGATATCCGGAAGGATTTCAAATTGCTGGATGAAATTATCCAGAAGGATTATTCCACCCGTTTCAAGGATTCTGACCGCAAGGATAACCGGCCGTTTCTGGATCCGGAGCGCTCCATGGGGTCTGCAATCAAGCTGTTGACCCCCTCCGAAAAATACACGGATGAATACAACAAATGGCTGAAATCCATCCCTATGTACGTGAAGGGACTGGTTTTCATTGTAAAACGCTTTTACAAACAGGAATGGGGGAATAACTGGCGCGAACATTTCACGGTGGACAATGTAAACGGCAAGCCGGGGAATGAACTTCGGCTTCGGAACCACCGCCTGTATGCCGCCTATCTGCGGGTAGGTTTTGAAAAGGACGGAAGCTGGCGGACCTACAAGCTGCGGCAGGATTTTGTGGGCGCCCATAAATTGCAGATGGAGGATGATATCAGCGCCTCGACGGTGGTCCCCGCCCGGGAGTTGAATTACCTGAACCCGGATTACGACAATCCCAGCGTAAAAATCACGGAAAACTGCGAATTTCGGTTTTTCCAACGACCGGACGAGGCTATCAACCGGGGATATGATAAACAAGCTGAAGCAGACCTGGCCAAACCCAATACTTTCATTTCCAACTTCCAACCCCTCACGCCGGATGATGCCCGGGAAATCATGGAAAATGCCATCCTTTTTGACAAATACACCGACCCCATGAAGAAGATTATCCGGAAAGCAGCCCGGAATCCTGAAGGAACTTATTTCGTGAGTTCCTCCCATCCCCGGATTGTAAACGGAAAACCGGGCAAGAATGTCCGCTATCTGCAAAACCGGCCCGATATCCTGAACCCCCGGGACCGTTATCTGGCTCAAATGGGCATCCGTCTGTACCGGAAAATCCCGGCGGATTCACCGGTCTATTTCCCGGTGAATGCAGTCCTCCCCGGCCGGCGAAACAATCCTCCGGAACCGGGCATCCGTCCCCTGGCGGTTTACAATCCCATCCACTACCAGGAACTGCCGGAACTCTTCATGGATTTTATCTGCAGCCTGACGGGAAAATCTCCCTCCACCACCGGTGCCGGCTCGGAAGGCGCTTTGACAAAAGGTCCTTTCAATGCCCTGGTCCCCACATCAGACCTGAACAACGCCCTGGTTTCCTATATTCTCACCGGATATGACGGTTTTACTACGGCAGCAGGTTATGTAGGACCCAAATACCGGGTGGATCACGACATCAGTCTGCTTGTCCCGGAAATCTGGTGCCGCCTGACGGTGAAAGAGCGGGATCCGGAATATTTGAAGAGCAACGGATACCTGGAGAAAATTCAGGATTTCGAATACAAGGGGAAAATGGTTTATGCCAGCAGACTGGGATACCGAATCACGGAAAAATTCGTCCAGGACTTTTTCGGGCGGGTTTTTGAAGATCCCCATACCGTCTTCAACGAAGAAATGCTCAAACCCGAACTGCAGAGCATGGAAGACTATGTGGACGGTATCCTGAACATCACCGAAGCCCAGAAACGGGTGGCCAAATCCTATTTCAATGACGGGTGCGTGGCGGCTGCCTGTCCACCCCTCAAAGCACTTTTGGATATCATGGTCTACGGCAATCACCAAGGCAAAACCCCGGATGATCCGGAAATCCGGAAAATGTTCACCCCGGACTATCTGCTGAACAGCGAGTGGTACCGGGAACGGCTTATGAACAAACAGCTGACAGATATTGCCCACTGGCAGCAGCACATTACCTATCTGAAGCATTTTCTCAAAAAAACCAACTACACAGACGAAGCAGACCGCCTGGGCATCCGGGAGCGCCTGGACCGGGCCACAGAAATGCTGGAACGGGTTAAATCACCCTTCTACCTGAAGCGGCTGAAAGGGACGCTGGGGGCGGATATGCTTTATAAAGAATGATGGGGAAAGATTGGATAGATTGATTGGATTGGTTTGATTGATTTAATTGGGGATTTTTGCTGATCTGGGAATAAGATTATAGGAAAAGCAGGATATATGAATTCGCTTAGGTAACGCCCCCCACCCCGGGGGGTAAGATACAGCAAAATGCAACATGAAGCAAGATAATATTGTTAATCATATATATGATGTGCTAAATGCATCCATGAATTCAGCACTTCGTTATGCTTATTGTTAAAGGATTCAAGCAACACTTCTTGCCGTTCAATTGGTCTATCTGTGATAGCAGCGTGAGGAAGATTGATTTGATTGGATTGGATTGATTTGATTGGATTGGTTGATTGAAAATCGCGGACTTCCGTACGGAAAACTTAAGAAAAAAAGAAACCCCGGACTAAAGTCCGGGGCATAACAAATCCAATTCATCATTCAGTATTACTTCAAAAGCACCGCCTTTTGCATGTGACTCCGGCCGTTAAACGACGTCCGGACAAAGTAAATGCCCGAAGCCAAGTCATTAGCCTGTACGGTGTAGTTGTATGACCCGGCGCCGAATTCACGGTTCACCACAGTCATCATTTTTTGGCCGAGAATGCTGTAGAAGTTCATGGAGACCCCGAAGAGTTCGATGGAGACATTCATGGATTCGGTGAGGGTAAAGGGGACGGTCAGGGTGGCATTAAAGGGATTGGGATAGACCGGATCCAGGGCATAGCCATCGGCTATAACTGCCCCCTCAACCTCAACCTCAACC
>JAGGVO010000018.1 GCA_021157965.1 Candidatus Neomarinimicrobiota bacterium | reverse complement strand
CGGAGCAGCCTGGGCGTATCAATCACCCGCATCTGGGGCAATTGCTGACTAAACGCAGTGATGCTGATAAATAATAGAAAAATGCCTCGCCGGATAATACTGATCTTCATGTTCCCATGTACTTATATTCTTATAAGGAAATTAGACTGTTTTGCTACATGTGTCAAGCAGAAAAGATGTTCAATCCTTAAGGAAGACGCTTATCAGGACTGAAAGAAAAACCGTGCACGCATGGCTGTGTAATCCCCTCCGGTTTTTCTGTATATAGGAAATAAGTGGGGATCTTCGGCGCGAGGGCATGGTTAAAAATGGCGGTTGTGACGCCGCCTCCTGACTTTCTTAGTATTTTGACTGCCGACTTAAAAAGTGACGCGTGACGCGTGACAAGTTGACCAATCCTGACGACTGACGACTGTCCACTCAAAAAGTGACGCGTGACGCGTGACGAGTTGACCATCCCTGACGACTGTCCACTGACGACTGTGAACCCATAAACAGCGAACGCAGTGAGTTCCCAATGTCTCAACGTCTCAACGCAACGAATTCACATACATCATCAGGGTGAATTCAAGATCTTCCCCTTCGATATACCCAATTTTTTCATAACGGATTTTACCGTCCGGTCCGATAACATACATGGTAGGAACACCTTTAATACCGAATTTTTCCGATACATCTCCTCCATAATAAACGGGAAAAGTATACTGATTGCTTTCGATAAAAGGGCGGACTTTAGAACGGTCTTTATCGGTAGATATGATCAAGAATTTTACATTTTCATCATCCTTGTACGACTTATATAGCTGGTGTACTTTGGGCAATTCCCGGCGGCAGGGACCACACCAGGTAGCAAAAAAATCAATTACCAGAATTTTACCCTCAAGATCAGAGGAGCGGACAACTGAACCGTCCAGGTTTTCCAGTTTAAAAGCCGGCATCGGCTTGTCCATCCGAATCTCTTTCAAATTACTTATAATCGCCTTATGTGCGTCATTTACAGCCTTCTCAACCATTGTATCAATGGCTGATGCAGGATAAGAGAGGGATTCACCGTATTCATATATCAGCGACAGAGCATCCTGATGGGCAGGTGCCTGTGTAAGAGCTTTAAGGACGTTCTCCAGAGCATGCTGATACCGATTCAGTTTTGCCTGCGCTCTGGAAACATTGATAAGAATTTCAGGGTCATCATATTCTGCCAGAATCTCTTCATATACATCCAAAGCATCTTCCACCCTGTCCATCTTCATCAGATAATAAGCGTATGTATCTAAAATCATAGCCCTGTACTGGGGTTCGGCTTCAATTTTATCCACAGTGGAATACCCTCGCTTATCGAGATATAAAGACAATACATCAATAAACTCTCCGGTACGGCATTGGACGGCTGCTTCTTCAATCAATGAAAACAGTCTTTCCTCCAGGACGGTGTTTTCCCTGTTTTTCCAGGCAATACTGTTTGCCAGCATGGCGTATTGCATGGCATTATGACTCTCTTTGGTGGCATTCAGTACCCGCTGGTATATCGCCTCCTCCCCGTCAACAACCAACGGAAGCAACCTCTCCGTCAAACGGTATTTTAATTCAGCCGATTCCACATCACTGACCACGGAAAGGGCCTCCCGGACGAAAACAGAATCCTCCTCGACGGCAAGAATCTTTTCAATCCTGTTCTCCGTTGGTTTGATTGCACAAGCAGCTACTATCATGATCAAAACAACAACAAGGGTGATTTTTTTCATAGATCTCCTTTTAAACGCTTTTTACACCGATTTCTACAAGGAATTTTTCCCCGTTATGGTGCACGTCCAAAATCTGTATGAGTTCGGCATATTTTTTCATGGCTGTTTCTGTATCTATAATAATGTAGGGCATCTTCAGCGTTATAATGTTATTTTGGTACCGCTCCATAAACCGGTTTACAACAGGCAATAATCTGTTGACCAAGGCGTTTTTGGACACAATTTTAAAAAGGATATTGGGTTTCATATATGAATCAAAGGTCAGAGTGACGGGAAAATCCAGGGAAAGTGAAGGGGCTTTTATTTCACCCCGGACGGTTTTGGAATCGACTGCCATAAGATTCCGGACCGGAATTTTTTCCGCTTCAAAATAGTGTGTATACAAATCTACAATTTCATCAATCGTCAGCTCAATTTTTGCCATGCTTCCCTCCTTTGTGGGAAAATCAGCACATTCCGGGAAAGATTCAAGATATTTGTCTCTTCCCCGGAATTATTGCATCTTTTTTTTATTAAAAACTATTCCCGCCAAAAACCGGCTTGGGTTCTCAAATGGCGTGTCAGTTTTAAATCCAGCTGATAGACATGAGGATCGTGGGGATAGCGCATGTTATCCTTCACGGGAGAAGCATCTGACCAACCCACAAGAATGTCTCCCAGGGTTTCATCTCCCTTTTTCAAAATAAGGTGAGTAGCTGAAGCTTCGTCCAGATGATATTCCGGATAGTACTCAGGATTGGATGCAATATACGTTCCATGACTCATATCCGTGATGGTTTTCAGAAAATCATGCACCTTTTGCTGATCCACTTTCCCTGTATCCGGTTCCTGGAAAACCCACAGTGTATCCTCAAGAGCAAAAGCAAGAGAATCGGTTCCTTTCCGGATTTGAAAGGAAGTTACCAATTCCGGATCAAAATCGAATACAGGTACTTCCTGCGATTCAAATTGTTTCTCCCGGCTTTGCACAATCCATAAAACAAGGATGGCTGTTACCAGGACAACAGTATAGCGAATCCAATGAATGTGTTTAGTCATAATATTCCTCCAGTTTCCGGCGTTTTTTACGATTTTGTCCCGCTTTGAACAGGGCAAAAAGAATAACAAGCAGTGAAGGTGTGATGATATTGACCCATTTCCACACATTCCGTGCAGTATCCGAGGTCAGGATTTCCGGTTTCAGCGGCCGTACCTTAATACCCCGGTTACGGATGGAAACCAGTTCGGCATCACCCGTCATCACATCGGCGGCATTCAGAATCAGTGCTGTATTCTCCGGAATGCCAGCAGCCCGTGTGTCGTCGAAAAAGCGATTATCCGTAATCAATAACAGATTGATGTTATCCGTAAAGGCCAAAAACCCTTCTTTTTGGGCATACTCACTGCTGTCGGCAAAGAAACTGGTCTGTGGTCCTGTCCGCAATCCGGCAACAACCATGGGGCCTTTATCAAATTTCCGAAGCTGTTTATTATCCATCGGATAGATATTGTACCCGTTCCGAAGGGTATAATTGCCACCCATGGATGGGGCCGGAAAATAGCCCTCAGCCAATGAACCGGAATTTTTGGATGTCCACAACAGGGGAGTAAAAGTCCCGGAATCAGGCGCTGCCGTGATTTCATGAGGAAAAAAGACCCGTACCTCATCCAGTCCGGCCACAATGGGGTTTTCTTCATTGAACCGACGTATCACGGGAATGGGCGGATAATCCACGGCATTGTTGAATGTGAAAATACCCTGCCGTTGCTGAATCTGAATCTGGCTGCAGAGTTTGTCTATAACAATATCGGGATTGATGGTTAATCCATAATGTTCCAGGAACGAAAAGATATTCGAACTGATGGATTCCGCCATGCCTTCCTGGACTTTTGCTTCCTGCCTTGCCTGAGAAAGGAACAATTTTCCCCCGCGCATCAGGAACTGGTCCAAATGGTAGAGCTCATCCATCGAAAGGGAATCCATCACACCATTCATGAGAATAAGATCAATATCCAACGGGACAGGTTTATTCAGGAACGCAGGACGCACCCGGTAGGTCTGATTCAAAAACTGGGTAAGCTGATTGGTTTGTACGCCTTCTCCTTTACCGGCAATGAGTCCGATCGATTTCAAATCCTTTGCCAGCATCTTTTTAATTGCCGCCGTCAGATCGTATTCGAGCCCTTCCGTTGTCTGTATGACAGGCAAAACCTCCTTTTTATCCCGGTACAACAGAACCAGTCCCATATAGACATTTTTAATTTCCAGTTTATCATTTTCCAGAACCCGGAGTTGCACCGGAGGAATCCGGTATCCCGAAGCTTCTTGTTTGGCTTTCTCATTGTCATCGGGATTGACAAATTCAAAATGAAAATTTCCATTTGAATAAGCCCTGTATTCCTCCAGGATATCCTGCAGATACCGCCGGGAATTCACATATTCTCCGGGTAAATCTTTGGAAAAGAAAACCCGGGCAGTCATCCTGTCATCAAGTTGATTTACAATTGATTTGCTGGATTCACTCAGAGAATAGATATTCCCCCGGGTCAGATCCCAGCGGAAAAAGAGGGACCGGGATATGATATTGACAAGTATCAAAATCACGGCCAATAAAACAATAAAGAGTGCAAACTGTTTTTTATTATTGATGTGGGCCATAATTACCTCCATTTCCGAATTTCAAGGACTCTGACAGAAAGTGTCAGAAAAAAGAAGATAACCGAAAGAAAATAGATAATATTCCTTGAATCAATGACACCTCTGCTGATATTACTGAAGTGGTAGTCTGTACTGAGAAACTGCAAAATACCGCTAAGAAAGGGGGGGACAAAAATGAGAATTTTATCAAAAAGATAAAGGGCAAAGATGACAATAAAACTCAGGAGGAAAGAAGTAATCTGGTTATTGGATACGGCACTGCCGAAGATCCCGATAGAGGCGTACATGGCCCCTACCAGAAGTAGCCCCAAATACCCGCACAAAATGGCTCCGATATCCGGACTGGTCCCCACAAAAAGCAGGGTGATAAAATGAGGCAGGGTAAAAAGAAGTCCAACCCCGATCAAAGCCACGGCAGAAAAGAATTTTCCAAGAACAATCTGGTAATCATCCACCGGCAGTGTGGTAAGGAATTCCATGGTGCCGGCATGATTTTCCCGGGCCAGTGATCCCATAGTGATGGCAGGGATGAAAAAGATAAAAACCAGGGGAACGGAATTGAATAATATTCTCAGATCGGACTGGCCGACCAGAAAAAAAGAACTGGTGAAAAACCAGCCGTTGATCAGGAGAAAAATAATCAGGGTGATATATGCAACGG
This sequence comes from Candidatus Neomarinimicrobiota bacterium, assembly GCA_021157965.1. Taxonomy (NCBI): domain Bacteria; kingdom Pseudomonadati; phylum Fidelibacterota; species Fidelibacterota bacterium. The sequence continues at coordinate 29,016 of JAGGVO010000018.1, read as the reverse complement.
CACTGTTAAAATATGTGCTCATTTCTTTCCGGTATATCAATCGGATTGTGTTCATGCCTTTCCTCCTTCCTCCACGGTGAGAATTCTAAACATATCTTCCAAAGAAATGCGATGGCGATTCATTTCCAGAAGTGTCCACCCTTTTTTCACCGCGTACTGAAAAACATCCTTTCTCAAATCCAGGGTATTCGGATATTCAATCACTACTTTAGTCATTCCATTAAGTGTTTGGCTGTCAGCAAGTTTGATTTTCTCATGGATATCCGTCAAATCCCGGGCATTCATTACTCCTTCAATTTCCAGGTGCAGGCGTGTAAATCCTTTGAAACTGCTCATGAGTTCGTCAATGGTCCCGTTCGCAGCAATTTTTCCCTTATTGATAATCACCATACGGTCCGCCGTCGCCTGAATTTCCTGAAGGATATGGGATGAGATAACCACTGTTTTCTCTTTTCCCAGTTGTTTGATGAGGTTCCGGATTTCTACAATCTGATTGGGATCCAGACCGGTAGTCGGTTCATCCAGAATCAGAATTTCCGGATCGTGAAAAATCGCCTGGGCCAGGCCTGTCCGTTGTTTATACCCCTTGGATAACTCTGATATCTGTTTATGAATCACGCCATGAAGTCCGCACATTTCGGACACTTCTTTCAGGCGGTTTTCAAAGGCTTTTCCTTCAATCTTCCGGGCTGCAGCGGAAAATTTCAGAAAATCATAAACATTCATTTCCGGATAAAGGGGATTGTTTTCCGGAAGATAACCGATGATTTTCCGGATATCCAAAGAGTCGTCAAGGACATTCAGGTCATTGATATAAATGTTTCCTGACGTCGGGGTCAGATAGGATGTCATGATCCGGAGGGTTGTCGATTTTCCGGCACCGTTGGGACCAAGAAATCCCAGGATTTCTCCGTCCCGGACATGAAAAGAGATGTCATCCACAGCCTTTACATGTCCGTAATGCTTTGTGAGGTGTTCAACTTTGATCATTTTTTTTCCTCTCTGTTTCAGTCAACAAATATAATTATGTAATGTATCAAACTGCCTTTTTCACACACTGAATGTCAAAAAGTTCCCCAACAGCTTAAAAATCTGCCGATTCATATTTATCTGGATTGTCTTTTTCGACGGTACCAGATTTCCAGGTGCCTGAAGAAATCTTCTTTATTTTTTACAAAGGAATATTTTCCCGGAAGTGAATCCATGAATATCCGTCCATATCGTTTAAAACTGAGCCGGTTATCCAGAAAAAGGGCAACTCCCGTATCGCGGCGGCTTCTGATCAGGCGCCCGAATCCCTGTTTGAATTTGATGACCGCTTCGGGGACGGAATACTCCAGAAATGGATTTTTTCCACTCTCTTTCATTTTTTCCGTAATGGCTTCCACAATGGGTTCCGATGGAACGGCAAAGGGGAGTTTCAGCATCACAAGCATTTCCAGGGCATCCCCGGGAATATCCACCCCCTCCCAAAAAGATTCCGTACCAATCAGGGTGGCATTGCCAGATTCACGAAAACGGTTCAGAAGAGCACTTCGGGATGCCGATCCCGCCTGGTAAATCAGGGGAACATTCTCCTCTTTATAGGGGATATGCATTCGTTCACTGAGCTGCTTGATGGAGTAATAAGAGGTCGCCAAAACCAGCATACCGGGCTGAAACCGGGCAGCAATTTCATTCAGAAGACCGGCCACGTTTTCTTCAAATTTCACATGTCCCGGATCACCCAGAAATGTGGGAACATACACGGCACACTGACTGGCATAGTCAAAAGGACTTTCATAAACGCGGCACATCAGACGGGCCGGATCAAACCGGGAAAATCCCGTTGTTTTGTTAAAATACTCAAAAGAACCGGCAATGGTCAGGGTTGCCGATGTGGCAATCACCGAATGTTTCCGACGCAGTATCCGTTCATAGATATAGGCATCTACTGCCAGCGGAACGGCATACAGCCCGATATTAAAATTCTTGGGATCTACAGGCACCTCGTACCAGTAAACCCAGTCATCATGTTCAGGAATCAGTACCGTTTCCAGATTTTGCTTTAATTCTTCCAGCGATTTGAGCGATGTATCAAAATCATCCAGCAATGCACTCATGGGCAACCGTTCTTTCAGGGGGAACTTCTCCAGGGTATCCCTGAAATTCTGAAAATCCGGAATAATTTTCTCGTACCGCTTGAGCAGATCATCCCTGCTTTTATCCAGTCCCGTGTGTTCAAAGGGATTTTGATGAGGTTTATACCGGGATTTCAGGATATACCGCTGATTCATGGAACGAATGTTCTCGTTGACAAAATCCAGAAAACGGGTAAAAAACTGACGTGATTCCCGTTGCAGTTTAAGGGTTTCTTCTTCAAAAGCACTGATTCGTTTCAAAAGAGAATTTTTAAGGGATTCGGAGATTGACAGTTTATTGATTTTCCGGTTTAGTAAAACCAACAGTCCGAAATTATCCCTTCCCTGCCGGAAAAAGGCTTCCAGAACCTGATCAATGATCCAGGGTCCCACTTCAACGGCAAAATACTTATAAGCGCTTTTGGTCAGATTATGCGCCTCATCAATCACCAGAATGGGGTGATCAGGCAGCACCTGGTTATCAGAAGCAGCATCGCTGAGTAAGAGGGAGTGATTTACGACCACCAGATCGGCTTTTTGGGATTTCCAGCGAATCTTTCCCAGATAACATCCCCCTTTGTCACTACATCGTTTCGTGGTACAATATCCCGTTTCGCTGCAGATTTTGCTCCAGATTGTAGTATAACGGGAAGCTCTGAAACCGCTGTTTTCTTCAATGTCGCCTGTCTGGGTTTCGCGGAGCCACACAATCAGGGGGAGCACATTTCCCCGATCGAAAATATCCACCGCTCCGTCCAAATTCTGATAAAATTGTTCCCAGCGGGTCAAACAAATGTAGTTTTTCCGTCCTTTCAGCAGGGTTGCCGTGAAATCAGGATCAATCTCTTTTTGTATAAAGGGGATTTCCTTACCGAAGAGCTGTTCCTGAAGGGCTTTGGTGTTGGATGAGACCACAACGGAAAAATTGGCATCCCGGTTTTTTCTCACCCACTTGATAGCAGGAATCAGGTAGGCCAGGGATTTTCCAACACCTGTGCCTGCTTCTCCCACCAGGGAATTTCCTTTATTCAGGGCTGTAACAATATCGGACGCAAAACGAATCTGCCCCGGCCGGAGTTCATAACCCTTCAATTTCCGTGAAAGGATGCCGTTCATCCCGAAAACATCCTGAATATCCCGGGGATTCACTTTCTGAAGGGTCGCATCTTCCCGGTCTTCGTTGAATTCATCAGCACCCTTTTTAAATTCTCCCAAGGCATTTTTGGGGACTGGATGGAGGGGTGAAAGATTTTCTTCCCGGATTCTTCCCCGGGCCTGATACACCGACAGAAAGCGCTGATAGAGCCAGGTATTAGGAGTCTGGGCTAAAGGAGCGGCAATTGTTGCAAGCTGATCATAGACAGGATAATCATAATACACCATGATATCGAGAAGACGGAGAAAGAGTTCACCGGTGTTTTCCGTGTCCACATCAGCCCGATGAGCTCCTTCTGTTTGAAGATTAAAGTGTGCGGCCAGGGATTCCAGTTTCCGGTCCGGCAGATAATAGAGAAATATTCTGGAGAGCTCCACCGTATCCACAACAGGATTTGTAAAAGGTTCTTTCAAATGCGGCACAAGAAAGGCCAGGTCAAATTTGATGTTATGCCCTACAATCGGGCTGTCCCCAAAGATATCAAGAACTTCATCAATCCGTTGGGGAAAGGGTTTTTCATCCTGAACCATCTCATCGGTAATCCGGGTCAGTTGCCGGATAAATTCAGGGATCTCCCCCCGGGGTTTACAGAAAAAGCTCCGGGTTTCTTTAAATTTACCCAGTTCAAAGACAGATGCCGAAAACTGTATCACATCACAGCTCTCCGGTTCCAGTCCTGTCGTTTCCACATCAAATGCCACAAAACGGTTTAATCCAATTTCACGCAGAAAGCTTTCAGTTAATCGCATAGTACTCCATATTACTTAAATTCCGGCAAATGCCCGGACCACATCCATAATCAGACGGGGGTTATTCCAGGCAACTGATTTAAATATCCGGGTCAGGCTTCTTTTTTCTTTCGGGATAGCCACCATCTTGTGTCCCAGCTTATCCAGATCCTCATCTGTCAGTTTGTTAACCACCTCCTTCAGACGATAAAGTCCCTCATGATTTTTCCCGGCTTCATCATGCCAGGCTTTGGCATACCGTTTCAGAAAATCTTCTGACACATCATTCTGTTTCAGTGCTTCAACTGCTGTATCCGCTGCCAGTTTTCCAGCCCGCATAGCCGCATGGATTCCTCCGCCACTCAGAGGATTCACCATCCTGGCTGCATCACCTACAATCATTAATCCGTTCGCCGTAATCCGGTCCAGAGTTTTGTCTGTAGGCACACCACCGGCAACTAAGCTGCTCCAGGATGCATTTGGAAAGGTATCTCTCATAAATTTCATAAGGGATTTATAGGGACTGATTTTACGGGCAAAATTTCCACTGATGCCCAGCCCTACATTGGCTGATGTTTCACTTTTAGGAAAAACCCACACATATCCGCCGGGTGCATATTCCCGTTTCATATAAAAACTCAGGGCATCGGGGTTAATATTCAATCCATGGGCTGTTACCTGTACACAACTATCCATATTTTCCGGGATGACGGCTGTTTTAATGCCGGCTTTTCGGGCAATGCGACTTTCCACCCCGTCAGCAGCAATGACAAGTCGGGACATAAGTTTTAAATCCTCATGCCGATAACGGACAACAACACCCCGCACATAATCCCCTTCAAGAATCAGATCGGTAACATTCGCCCGGGTATAGATCCGCGCACCGGCCTGAACGGCCAGGTCCGCAAGATCCCTGTCAAAGACACGCCGGTCCAGAATGGCTCCCTCCAATTTAAAATCCAGTTCCACCAATGTCCCGTCAGGGGCGTAAAAATCCACAGCACTGATTTTTCGGCAAATCCACCGGGGATTCACGGGAGTAAAAGCTTCAAGTCCGCGCATACTGACTCCTTCACCACAACGGACCGGCAATCCGATTTCACGGTCTTTTTCAAGAATCAGCACAGAGAGGCCATTTTCAGCAGCATAACGGGCAAACACCGTCCCCGCAGGTCCACCCCCCACAACGATGACATCCCAGTCCCGTCTAATCATCCTTCTCCTCCTTCAGGGCTTCCATCGGACACACCTGAATACAAAAATTACATTGAATACACGTATCATCATCAATATTCAGGGTCGTGTCGGACATGGATATACAGTCGACGGGACACACACCCACGCAGGTTCCGCACAAATCACACAAATCATGATCAATGAGTATCATGGCTTTTATCCCTTATTCGTTTGTTGGACGAGGGGCGAATTCTTTCTCTTAAGTCCCCCGGACTGAAGTCCGGAGTTTCTTCGTCTCCTCCTCATTCCCTCTCAACATCACCCCATCTCTCCCTCATCTTCTGATAGAGGGGTGTTAAACGGGAAAAACTGCTGATGGCTTTCAGTTTACAATATTCACCATAGGGAATTTCCGGGTAGGCCAGCTTTTTCCCGATGGAACGAATACCGTCGGTACGGTAGACGGGAATTCGTACCAGTTCATAGTCGGTTGCCGGCAGCTGATGCCGTTTCAAAGTACTACATGCATAGCGATAACCGCTTTCTCTGACAAATGTCTTAATGGTTTCATTATAGCGCCCGAAAGGGTAGGCAAAACCGTATGTCGGTTTATGTAAAAGATCCTCAAGAATCCGGCCGGATTTTTCAATTTCATACCGGGCTTTATCCGTTTTCATTCCAGTTAGAACGCGATGGCTCAGGGCGTGGGCAGCAATTTCCCACCCCCGGTGGGATAATTCCACTAATTCTTCACGGTTTAAATGACGAATCTTTGAGGATTCAAGTGAAAGGTCCCAGCTGTTTCTTTTGCCAATATATCCCGATAACATAAACACAACGGCCCTGAACCCGTATTTCTCCAAAACCGGCAGGGCATGATAAAAAACCTCGTCATACCCGTCATCAAAGGTAATGACCACCGATTTTTCAGGCAGCGAATCTCCATTCAGAATCTGCCGAAAGGTAATTCCTGTATAACCGGCCTGTTTCAAACACAGAATATGTTTTTCAAAAAGACGTGGAGAAACGGTATTAAACCCATGGGGACTCACATAATGATAGAGGAGCACCGGGACTTTTTTCAGAAATGTATGTCTCTCGTCATGCATCATCTAAAGTACTCAGTATCCATATACCTGCCAGTGTGCCTCCCATATCCATCACCAGATCTTTCCAGCTGAAGAAACCTGAAGGTTCCCGTCTCATATCCAGGCATTCCTTAAAAAAGCCGAAGGAAAGGCTTATACCGGCCGAAATCATCCGGTTCTGCCGGTCCGGTGCCTGAAAAACACCGTGTTCATGGGATATGACATATCCGGACTGAACCGTAATCAACAAACTGAAGGAGAAATGTTGCCATTTATCAAAACTGGTCCAGGCGTCTTTCGGTTTTTCCCGCGGCATAATCAGATCCCTTTTCTCTTCAGCCGAAAGAGCTGTAAAAAGCAAAAGCAGCAGGATAATCGCATATCTTTTTTTCATCACAGGATTCCGATTGAATAGAGGAAAACGAGCAGAATCACGACAGGCGCCAGATATTTCACAACAAAGAACCATACATTTCCGATAGTCAGAAGGGCTGTTTTGTGTCTGACCCGTTTTACAGGGTGAAAGATGTGGGTATCCACCCATCCGTTGGCACCTTTGCGAAATTCCTCTATCATGGGTGTTTTTTTTACAACCCAACCTACAAAAAGGGCCATGAGCAATCCCCCCAGGGGCAAAAGGATATTGGATGAGAGAAAATCCAGAAAATCAAAGAAAGAACGTTTAAAGAGGGTGACGTGGCTCATTGGGCCGAAAGAGAGGGCAGACGGAATTCCTACCAGGAAAACAATCAGTCCTGCTCCCAGCACAACTCTGTGACGTGTCCATTTCTTTTCATCCACAAAGTAGGATGTAATGACTTCCAGGAGGGATATGGCCGATGTGAGGGCCGCAATAGTGAGGAGCAGAAAGAAAAGGAGACCAAAGGCATTGCCTCCCGGCATTTTACTGAAAACTGCCGGTAAAACACAAAAAACAAGTCCGGGACCGACATCGGGGCTAAATCCCATGGCAAAGACAGAAGTAAAAATAGCTATACCGGCCAGAAGGGCGATCAACGTATCCAAAAAGACAATCATGATGGAGCTGCTTAAAACGCTGTCTTCTTTGTTCAGGTAGCTCCCGTATGTGAGCAAAGCTCCCATGCCCAGACTCAGTGAAAAAAAAGCCTGTCCCAATGCTTCCAAAACGGTCCTGCCGTTAACACTTTCCCAGTTTGGTTTCAACAAAAATGACAGTCCTTCCCGGGATCCTTCCAGAGAAATTCCCCATCCTACCAAAACCAATAAGATTCCTAAAAAGACAGGCATGAGAATTCTGGAAATTTTTTCAATACCGCCGGCCACGCCAAAATACACAACTGCCAGCACCAAAAGGGAAAATAAAGCCTGGTAACCAATAATCCATGCGGGATTCATAATTTGACGGTAGAAAAAGTCTGCTGCTTCTTCTGATGTAGTAAATGAAAGGACACTCCCCCGGAGGCCTTCGATAAAATACCCGACAGACCATCCGGCCACGACGTTGTAATAGGATAAAATGATAAAACCGGTTAAAACACCCATGTATCCAACCAGGGTCCATCCCCGGTGTCCTTTTGAGAGTTTCCGGTAAGCCCCGACGGGGTTCAACTGGGATTTACGTCCAATCAAAATTTCTGCAATTACCAGGGAAATGCCGATAAAAAAGACACTGACCAGGTAAATCAGAATGAAGGCCGCCCCGCCGTTTTTCCCGGCCACATAGGGAAATTTCCAGATATTCCCCAGGCCGATGGCACTTCCGGCAGCTGCCAGGATAAAACCAATATGACTTCCCCAGTGTTCTCGCTTTTCTGCCATATTAAAACTCCAGAATTAAGGCGAATTTCAGGGTTCTGTTCACAGGGTCAAAGACCAGATTTCCTTCGGGAAAGCTGCTGATATGGGCATCTACATACGCATCCAGCATGGCATAGACATACACACCTGCAGCATACCACAGATGTTTATTTCGGTTTATTTGAGAATCTTTATCTGTGGTATCCTGTTTATAATCTTCATGAAAGGCATGAGCCCGGTATAATGTATACACTTCGAGTCCTGACAAAATTCCGGCTTTCAGCCATTTGCCGTTATACATCTGTCCGGCACCCGGAAAAAAGGCGGAACACAGAACTGCCGTCCGCGGATTTTTAAAGGATTCCACGTTGTTGCCATCCTCCTGCCCTGTTAAATACACCGGAAGCAGAAGACACATGAATATCCATTTCAAAAGAGTGCTGACCCGGATAAGCCCCTCCTTTACGAACGTGAAATTTACAACAAATCAGTCCCCCGGAAAAGGTTATATTTATTTCAATATATTGAGGGTTTCCTCAGGGGGACAAAACGGACATCCAACAGGTTCGTTTCGATTCTTTGTCCTTCTTTTTTTTTGATTTTTTTCAACATTTGGGAATATTTGCCAACGGGAATGATGAGTGATCCACCTTCTTTCAGTTGTTGAAAGAGGTGCTCCGGGACATCATCCGGTGCTGCAGAGACCAGAATGCCGTCATATGGTGCATTGGGTTCAAATCCCCGGTATCCGTCCCCATGGACAATTCTCACATTTTTTATTTCCAGATCTTTCAGGATTAAACGGCTTCGTGTTACCAATGCTTTTTCCAGCTCGATGCCCGTCACTTTTTTTACCAGCATGGAAAGTAAAGCGGTAACATAACCGCATCCCGACCCCACCTCAAGGACATTATCATGAGGTTTCAGCTCCATGGCTTCAAGCATAAAGGCAATAACATAAGGTTGTGAAATGGTTTGTCCGTAACCAATATGCAGAGGAGTATCGGCATAGGCCCGGTCTTCCTGATCAGGGGGAACAAAGCGATGTCGGGGCATCGCAAGAAAAGCAGCAAGAATCCGGGAATCCCGAATCCCGTAATAACGAAGCGTATTCGTCATCTTCTGACGCTTAGTAAATTTGCCGTATTGTGAATATTTATTGACAGGTATTTTTTTCATCATAAAATATGGGCGGGTGGAATGATGTTTAATGTTTATTGTTTTGATAATGCCGGTTTCGATTCCGGTTATCTGTCCTTGGGGGTTTCCGGGTCTTTTCAACCCGCACAATCCGCCCGTGATTCAAATTCAGAATAATATCCACAAGCCTGAATCGGAACAGGCTTTGGGCTGATGCAATCACGACGGCCTTTTTTTCGTTACGGATGACATTCCGTAAACAGCTGTTAAATTTTTTAATAAAATTTTCATCAGGAATGCTATAAGGTTCATCGAGTATTAAAAGGTCACCGTTCTGCAATAAGCAACGAATCAGTTCGACCTTATGAAAAACACCGGGGGACAATTGGCTTCGTTTAACTTTGGCGAATTCCTTCAAATCGAATTCTTCCAGTTTAGCCATTGCCTGCTGATATGCGATTCCTGCAGAGATTTTCCGTTCTTTCAGTGTCTTTTCCAGATAGGAAAGCACTGTCCCACAAATCCATCCTGTCGGTCTTTGTTGAAAATAGGCTATCTGTTTTCGGACGAAAGCCTGGGAATATTCCCGTTTCTTCAGAGATTTATTTTCATAGAGGATATTCCCGGTATCTACAGACTGCCTGTGTGCCAAAACGTCCATTAGCAATGATTTTCCCGATCCATTCGGACCGAAAATATGGTAACAAACACCGGGATAGATTTTCATGGAATATATTTCAAGTTTCTGAATACCGCGCTTCACCTTAAGATCCTGGAGCTCGATAACAGGTGTTTGATCACTCATAAAAATTTACCTTTCACATTAAAACATACGATCTTACCATTCCACCCGCTTTTCAAATAGCATGTTAATATACACCATTCAGTCATATTTTGAAAGAATCACCCTTAGTTCTTTTCGCCTTCTGCCTTCATGAGAACTTCATTAACAGCTTTTTCCCATTCCGGATGGCTGTAGACACCCGAATCCAGGTGTCTCATGGACCAGATGAAATAGTTTTGGGTGGTATCCAGAATGGATTGCTGCCGTTCCACTTCTTTTTCATACACCCGAATCGTGCGGAGGAGCCCCGGATTGTCTTTATAATAGGTTTCCACGGGAGTATCCCCTGCCCTTTCCCGGTATTCCGCCAGTCTGCCTTTAGAAAAATCCAGACGGTGATAAGCTCCGCTGATATCCCGGACAGGCTGCCCGGGTGCGTTAAACACCACCTTCAGGATTCCAACATACTGACCATCAGGCCCCAGGTATGTGTAGACCGCCTTCCCGCCAGTCTGCCGTGGAAGCTGGGTTCTCCCCTTGTGCCGCGAATTGACAATGAAATCAATTTCAGGGATGGTTTCACCCAGTTCTTCTGTTTTATCAAGAGGCATATCAGCCAAAATGAGGATTAAATCCGCCTCATTCCGCAGTTTCGGCAGTTGTTTCCGGATGGCATCTTCAGGTGTCAGAGATTTAAAGCGTGACGCCTGATCATCCGTCAGATACGTGACTCCCATAACGGCAATGCGAAGACCCTTTTGGTTAAACAGATAAAAGGGTTTGAATAAGGTTTCTCCTGTTTCATTCAACAGATTGGTAGATAAAAAGGGGAGCTTATTCTCTTTTTGGAGCTCAAGTAAATACTCATATCCATGGGATAGATCGGTAAACCCAACATTAATGGCGTCATAATGCGCTTCGCCATAGGCTTTTGCCAACAGGCCGGATTTTTGTTTCCAGGATTGGGGAGCGGTTTCAGGTGCATTATAAGCAGGAAAAAGCCAATTACCCGCCTCTATTTTCATGAAATCACTCCATCCCTTTTCCATTGAATAAATAAAACCCATCCGCCTTGGCAATCCGCCCGCAGGAATCCTGCATCCACAGGGTTCCAGTTTGGCACGGCTGTTGCCTGTCACTACTATCTTAACCGAATCATTCGCAGAGGAGGAATGATGAGTACAGGATAAAATCCCGCTGAATAAAACCAGAACAAGAATCATTTTTTTCATATCTTATCCTTTTTTTGAAGGGTTTTGTACAGATAAAGGCCCGAAATTATAAGCCATAGCCCGCCTATAGATTTGTCGGGAAACCGGTTGAATACCCATAATCCACCGATCAGTGTGAGCAAGAGTCCGGAGTAATTCACCCTGGTATTGTATTTGCCGCTTGCAGAGAATATTTTTATTCCCAATTCATTTCCATGCTTCTTGATTCCTTTATATGCCGGTTTTCGCAGAAGGATTCCGCAAAAAAACATGATGACAAGGAAAAGGAGAATTAAAATCCGGTAATGGCTCAGGATATACCGGCTGCTTTCGGAGCTGTGGGCTACAATGAGCGCGGCATGTGAAAAATAGAGAACGGACTGAAACGGGAGGAGAAGCTTCATAAAATCCCGGAAAGGTCTCAAATCATTATCTTCCAGCAAATTGCGGCCGATGCACAGAATCAGGGGTGGCAGAAAAAAGTAGAGGAAGAGAAAAAAAAGGCTCACCAAATATTGATCTACAAAAAGGGTTATAAGCTTTACAGGATCGATGTGAAAAAGAAGCGCCGGTCCGCTTAAATGATAGATACCTGCCAGGAAAACAACAGTACTCAGACCGTAGATGCGGCGCAAGCGGGACGGAGGCACCAGACGGCTGGTATTAAGTAAGAGCCCGGTTAAAGGCAGGAATACAAAAAGAGTCTGCTTTAAAAATCCTGTTCCGTTCTGCAAAAAGAGAGTATGAAGCAACGCTACCCCCACCCACGCCAGAATCAGAAAAACAACCGTATCTATGTAAACATAAAAATCAACTCGTTCACGGGTTTCAAAAACATGCCTTAAGAGAACAAAGAGTCCGGCAGAAAAGAGAATGGCCGGGGACCTGAGAATTGCAATATTAAAACCGGATTCATGAATCAGTAAAAAAAAGAGGATCAGGAGATATGCCAGCGTTTCAAAAAGACGTGATTTTGTGGCATGATTCATCATGGTTGCAATGATCTTTCTTCAAAAATACGGCCATCATGAAAATAGCCCCGGAAAAAATCCGGGGCCCGGGTCGTTTTATGAATCGGACTTATTCATAAAAATATTCAAAAGCATTGAGGGAATTGAGATCTTCAAAGGCCTGAATCAGGCGTTTAACAAATCCCTTTTCGCCTTCATGGAGCCATTTCCGGGGATCATAGTATTTTTTATTCGGTTTGTCTTCACCTTCGGGATTGCCGATTTGAGACTGTAAATAGGCATCCTTTTCATCCATATAGTCTTTAATCGGTTTGGTAAATGCCCATTGGGTGTCTGTATCGATATTCATCTTGATCACACCATAGGAAATCGCTTCACGGATTTCTTTCTGCGTGGAACCTGATCCGCCGTGAAAGACAAAGAAAACAGGTTTTTCCTTCGTATTGTGTTTTTTCTCGATGTATTTCTGGGAATTATCCAAAATCTTCGGGGTCAGTTTGACATTTCCGGGTTTATACACACCGTGTACATTTCCAAAGGAAGCGGCGATGGTAAACATGGGACTAATTTCTTTTAATTCTTCGTAAGCGAAAGAGACATGTTCAGGCTGAGTATACAGCTGGGAATTATCAATGCCTGTATTGTCCACGCCATCTTCTTCCCCACCGGTTACTCCCAGTTCAATTTCCAGCAGGAGATCACTTTTTACCATCCGTTTCAAATATTTTTTACATATCTCCACATTTTCCTTCAAATCTTCGGCAGAAAGGTCCAGCATGTGAGAGCTGAAAAGAGGCGCACCATGCTTTTCATACCAGGCTTCATTAGCGTCCAATAGTCCGTCAATCCAGGGTAAAAGCTTTTTAGCGGCATGATCGGTATGTAGAATCACCGGTACGCCATAGGCCTTCGCCATCCGGTGAATATGCTCGGCTCCGGCAACCGCTCCGGCTATCGCCGCTTTTTCGTTTTCATTGCTTAAAAATTTGCCGGCATTGAAATGAGCTCCTCCATTTGAGAACTGAATCATTAAAATGGATTTTGCCTGCCGCGCCGCTTCCAGGGCAGAATTAATAGAATTGGATCCCACTACATTCACAGCCGGGAAAGCAAAATGATTCTCCCGGGCATATTCCAGGACTTCCATCAATTTTTTGCCGGTTATTACTCCCGGTTCAAGTTTGGGTTTGACTGCTGTCATCATATTATCTCCTTTTAAGGCTATTCATGTTCTAAAGTAAGAGTCTCTGAGCACTGGTCAGTTACATCTTCCGGACCGAAATACTGTATGGGACCCGGATAGACATAACAGGTTTCCACCGCCCATTGATCCCGTTGTTTTGCCAGTGTTTGAAAGGGTTTTCCTTCCAGATCAACCAGTGCTTTCCGAATCACCGGTTTATCTTCCCCGTGGCGCCGTTCAATATTCATCATCATGGTTAAGGGAACACCTCCGGCTATCCATTTTGATGCGGGGGCGGTTAGATTTCGGACTGAAGACATATAGCCGGTTTTACCGGCACCAATAAGAGCTGATGCCGTATATCCTAAAGCATAAGCATAATCGGCATCAAAGTTGGAGGGTGCGGCACAACGGCCTTCATATCCAAAGAAATGATTCTGAGCCGAGAATTTCCCTTTGTAAATCCCTTTTTTCTTCAAAACTTTTAATTTTTCTGCTACCATATCTATCAATAATTTTTCCGTCTCGATTCGGGATACCTGCACATTGCCGTGAGGGTCACGATCCATGATAAGCTGATCGGCAATGTCCTTAGGCAGGGAAACATATAAAGCTCCTGCCTTTTCTGATAAAAAGGATTTTACCAGAGATCGCTTTTCATCGGGATTATCTTTGCCATCCAGTTCTGATGCCTTTTGAGCCATCACATCATTCAGTTCGCCAATCAGGGCTTTCATTTCAGGAATAAATTCAATCAGCCCTTCAGGTATAAGCACAATACCGAAATGTTTGCCTTTTTCCGCCCTTTTGACAATGATCCCGGCAATTTCATCAACAATATCACCGAGGGTCATGCCCTTTGCTTCCACTTCTTCCGATATGAGTGTGATGTTGGGCCGGGTTTTCAGTCCGCATTCAAGTGCAATATGGGAGGCAGAACGTCCCATCAATTTGATAAAATGCCAATATTTTTTTGCGGAAAGGGCGTCCCGGGAAATATTTCCGATGAGCTCACTGTAAACTTTCGTGGCCGTATCAAAGCCAAAGGATACTTCAATCATCTCGTTTTTCAAATCGCCGTCAATGGTTTTGGGACATCCGATTACCTGCACACCGGCATCAATCTTTCGGTAGTATTCTGCCAGAATGCCTGCATTGGTATTGGAGTCATCGCCTCCGATAATCACCAGAGCTTTAATTCCCAGAGCCTTCAGGTTTTCCAACCCTTTGTCAAATTGCTCCTCTTTTTCCAGTTTTGTCCGTCCGGAGCCGATAATATCAAATCCACCCGTATTCCTGTATGCATCTATTATGTCACCGGTTAGCTCACGGTATTTGTTGTCCACCAGACCTCCCGGTCCCCCAAGAAAACCATATAAACGGTTATGGGAATTCAAAGCTTTGAGTCCATCATACAATCCCGAAATCACATTATGTCCGCCGGGGGCCTGGCCACCGGACAAAATAACACCTACATGAACGGGCTCCGAATAGGATTTCCCGGATTTTTCCAACGTAATCAAAGGCAAACCGTAGGTATAGGGAAATAACTTGCGAACGGCTTCCTGATCGGCAACAGATTCGGTTTTTTCACCTTCAACCGCCCGGGCACTCCCATCACCGGCAAAGATACCCGGCAGCTTGGGCCTATATTTCGCTCTCTCTCGTTGCAATAATGAAATTTTTTCCATTCCGTCCCTCTGATGGTTTGATGTTTTCAGTTTTTAATTTACTTATTTTCAAAGCTTTTATGCGAGTATTTCCTGAAATTTTCATATTTCCCGGAACTTCACGTTTTCATCTCACCTTCCACTTTTCTTACGGACAATGCCACACGGTGTTTCAATTCTTTATCTTTTTCCCATCTAATCGATTTTTTCATTGAATATCCCTTTTCTTTGCTGCATTTTACCTAAGATGCAGCACAATCATCATAAAGTTTTTTTCTCTCTTTTACTTGTGGTATCAATTTCGTTGTTTTTTCCGAAAGATATCCCGGCGGAATCTCCCGTTTCATACGGCATTGATGTTTTAAAAAAGCTGGAATATGAACCCCTTGAATGGCGTCGGACAGCCGTCTTCTGCAATCACGGCAGTCTGGACAGACAGGGCAGGCATTTACTGGATATCCTGAAACCGTCGGATCAGATTGCTATTCCCCTTATTTACATTTTCAATGCACCGCAATGGAAGGGATTGGCTATCCCTGAGGAAACTATCTGGATGGACAGCTCGATCATCCGATACCAACAATACCCTTATCTTCGGTTCAATATCCGGGATATCCTTTCCTGCGACGCCATTTTGTTTGACATGCAACTCAGTGGTATCGTTGACGATCCGGCCCTTTCCATTTTGCAGGTCGCTGCTTCCCTGGCACAACAACACGATTTGGAGCTCATTGTCTGTGACCGTCCGCCTCTCACCCGCGCAGATACCTGCCAGGGTCCATGGCATGACGGATTTGAACTTCCCTATCAGTACGGACTCACAAGCGGTGAAGTGGCACACTATTTCGGAACCTATTTCTTTCCGGGACTTCGTCTGAGTATTATCCCCCTGGATATCCGGAACCGTGTTGAAATACCATACATTGAAACCGCTTATCCGGTCAAAGTCGATTCCCTGCTTCTTCATGGAGAACAGGGAAAATATATCACGGGATTGAGTCTTTTACAGGCCACGAATTTATATATCGAGGCTGATAAAGATAACTTGTGGTTCGGATCTCCCTCGGCAGATCCTTTTTTTCTCAAGGCAAAATTAGCCGATATCCACCCGGCTTTTGGAGCCATCAGCATCCGGACCGTCCGGAATGATACAAGCGCCTTTCAAATTCTGAGTCTTAACAATGTGAAACTCCCCGAATTTTATAGAATAACAGCCTGCCTGCGTCTGATGATCATTTTGTATCCGGATCAGGTTCTCCTGGATACAAAGGCACTTGCCCGGAAAACCGGGAGTCATGAATATGGCGATTTGTTGCTCAATCATGCACCTTTAGATCACTTTAATGTGTACTGGGAACCGGAATACAGGACATTTTACGAACGCCTGAATCTTATAAATCTGTATGGATCAGATGAAAAAAGAGAATAACACTTGAAGTGATACATGAATTCCACGAAATTATACACACATTAAACTAAAAAAATGAGAGGAGTGAACCATGGAGCAATCAAATGCTGTGAAGAATTTTTTCTTTCTGTTTCTGATACTGGTTTTCGTAGCCGGTTGCGGAAGTTCCATGAGTGTACAGAGAACGGCGGCTGATACCCAGACGGATTTGAGCGGTTACTGGAATGATACGGATTCCCGGCTTGTGGCAGAGGAAATGATCCGGGATATGATCAGTCGTCCCTGGTTGTCAAATTTTACATCTGAAAACGGTCAGGCTCCCAAGGTGATTGTAGGACGTATCCGTCTCAGGGATGCCAGTGAACACATTAAGACCAATGCTTTTATTAAGGATATTGAACGTGAACTGATCAACAGCGGGAAAGTCCAGTTTGTAGCAAGTGCAGAACAGCGGGAAGAAATCCGGAGTGAACGGATGGACCAGCAGCAGTATGCTTCCGAAGAAACGGCCAAGCGTGTTGCACAGGAACAGGCTGCCGACTATATGCTTCAGGGCTATATCACGATGTTTGTGGATCAGGCCGGCGGTGAACAGGCTAAATTCTATCAGGTTGATTTGGAACTCATCGATGTGGAATCCAACCAGAAAGTCTGGATCGGCACCAAAAAAATCAAAAAACTCATCAACCAAAAAAAAGTAGGATGGTAACATGAAGGCAACACATCGGTTTGTTGTCTTATTCACCATTCTGATCATCTTTCTGCCTTCCTGTACGTCAATTATGACAAACACGGCCATTTATAAAGGTATGGATGAGGCAATTGCCAATAATCAGTTTTCCGTTCCCCTGGCCCAGCTTGAAAAAGTAAAAGACAAGGCTTTTTCTGAAAAGGACAGGGTTTTGTATTATTTGAACATGGGGATGCTCCATCATTATATAGGGAATTATTCAGAGAGTAATGCCATGTTGACCCAGGCCGAACGGGGTATTGAGGAACTGTTTACCGCCAGCGTATCCAAGATTGCCACATCATTTCTTTTGAATGATAATGCTATGGATTACGCCGGTGAAGACTATGAGGATATCTATCTCAATGTGTTTAAAGCGTTGAATTACGCCCATTTGGGAGAAACGGACGCCTCTTTTGTGGAATTGAACCGGCTTCATCACAAACTGCAGCAGATGGAAGCCAAATATGTGGACATGAGTGCCAAATATCAGCAGGCCATGATGATGCAAATTAAAGAAGAAGACGGTGATGAATCGGAAGGAAAGGTTCCGGAATTTAAACCGGGAACCTTAAAATATCACAATTCGGCCCTGGGAAATGCATTGGGAGTTATACTGTACCGGTATGAAAAAGATTATGATGACGCCCGCATCGACAAACAGAACATGCTCCAGGCTTTTTCAAGCCAGCCGCACATTTACTCTTTTGATCCCCCTGAAATTTCCGTCCGTCCTGAAAGCCGGAATAAAATTCCCGTCACCCTTCTCTCCTTTCACGGACTGGGACCCATCAAGGATAAGGCAAATTTCCGGATAACCACATTCGATGATTATGTGGTTATCTCCTCCGATTCTCCGGCTCCTTTTTCCGAATCGATTCCCTGGCCTTCCAAAGAAGGATATCATTTTAAATTCTCCCTCCCCTATCTTAAAGAACGCAGCTCTTTCATTCACAGTGTGAAAGTCCGGATCGACAACAATCAAACAATTACTCTCAAACCGCTGGAAAACATGAACAAAGTGGCTGCAACCACCTTTGAGCTTAAAGCTCCCCTGATTTACCTCAAATCGGTAGCCCGATCTTTGATTAAGGGATTTGCAGCAGAAAAAGGTAAGGAGAAAATGAAAGAGGAAATTGAAAATCCTTATCTGAGCCTGCTGGCCGGCTTCGCCACGAACGTGGCTGTGGATATCAGCGAAAATGCCGATCTGCGTATTTCCCGTTTCTTTCCGGGGTTTTCAACAATTGCCGATTTTGACCTGTCACCGGGAGAACACCGGCTGGAGGTCCTTTATCTTGACCAATACGGGAATATCATCCGGAGTAATGATCTGGGGACAATCCGGGTGAATCCCCGTGCTCTGAATTTATATGAATCCTTCTGTTTACAATAAGGGAGTCTGTTATGAGAAAAATATATGTCACAACGTTGATAATTCTGACAACCCTGATGTTAGTATCCTGTGCCGGAAGCAAGGGAACCAGCGGTTCAAAAGGCAAACCTATCTGGGTGGATAATCCGGCTGCCGCTTATCCTGAGAAGGATTATCTGGCAGCCCGCGGTGCAGGGGACACCCGTCAGGCAGCCGAGGATAACGCCTCGGGGAATCTGGCCAGAATATTCAAATCTGAAATCTCCGTGGATCAGACAACCCGGGAACGCTACTCTGCTTTCACGAAACTGGGCGGCAGCATGGACGAAACACTACAAACCGACATGGACCAGATTGTTAAGGTCCTTGCCGGTGAAACCCTCTTCAATGTAAAGTTCAGTGAAACCTATACTGATGAGATGGGACGAGTTCATGTCCTGGCTTATCTGGACCGAAAGGAAACAGCAGATATATACCGGGATAAAATAAACGCTAATTATGAGAAAATTGAATTCCTCCTAAAGGATGCCGAATCCGCTTCCAATCCGGTAGACCGTTATGCCCTTTTAAATGCCGCCCATGCCATAAGCACCATTAATCAGGCCATGCTGGAACAGTTGAATTTTATCCATCCCGCCTCCCACTCTATGCTCACGGCACAATATGATGCCATCAATCACAACAGCATCAGCAAAAAACGGGCGGAAGCGGCCAAAGCATTGACATTTTCCGTCAATATCAGCGGCGACGACGGGCGGGTTGCATCCATGACATCCGAAACCATCAGCCGGATGGGATTCCCCCTTGTGAGTAACAATGCCGTAGTCCGGATCGTCGGGACCATCAGCTATGAAGATGTGGACCTGCAACGGGAAAACATGGAATTTGTAGGTTGGAACCTGAATCTGAAAGTGACGGGACCCGACGGCAGCGTTTTTGTAGAACTGGATGCCAAAGGGCGTGAAGGCGGTATGAGTAAAGAAGCAGCCAAACGGATCGCCCTGCGTGAAATCGAAAAAAATGTCGGAAAAAAACTGGAAAAACAACTAACGGAATACTTTGACAACCGACTGAAGTAAGAAAAAAATCTATTAAAAAAGGGGATCTTCAGGATCCCCCTTTTTTTATTTCAACAATTGAATTTATATCCCACAGCTCCCCAATCCCCGTTTAAAAAGATATTTCTGATGATATGCCTCTGCAGGATAAAAAGTAGACGCCGGTTCAACGGTTGTCACAATCTTCCTGCTATATTTTCCCTCTTTTTCAAGAGCTTTAATCGTCGATTCTGCCAGAAATTTCTGATCCTCGGAATGATAGAATATGACGGACCGGTATTGAGTCCCCACATCGGGCCCCTGTCTGTTGAGCTGAGTAGGATTATGAATATTAAAAAAAGTCTTTAAAAGTTCCTGGTATGATATTCTTTCGGGGTCAAAAATCAGATGGATAACCTCGGCATGACCTGTTTTATCGGTGCAGACTTCTTTATAGCTTGGGTCCGCTGTCTTACCGCCCATAAAGCCGACCTGTGTTTCCAAAACTCCGGGGATGGTTCTGAAGGATTCTTCCACTCCCCAAAAACATCCTCCGCCAAATGTCGCTCTCTCTTTCATGGTTTCTCCGTTAATGATCGTTATCAGACCAATCAGTATCATAAATCGTTTCATTGTTACTTTTTACGCAGGATTTTTTACAGTCGTTCCATTTTAATGTGTATATTATCATGAATGATTTTTCCCCATAAAATAAGGACAGCGGAGGAAAATTACCCATGAAAAAGCGGACTCTCATTATAACATTGTATCTCTTACTGTTTAATACAATACTGTTAACCGGAGCTCAGGGAGAACCTTCCACAATCACTCCCAAAACAATTGAGAACTGGTTGGATTCAGCTGACTATTATCATGATGCGGAACCCCAAAAATCCCTCCTGTTTTACCATAAAATTATCCGGCATGACAGAGAATATGGGATACACCGGTTTAATGCGGAATATCAAATTGCCGGGGATTTTTTTTACATGCAAAATAATTTGGATAGCACACTGAAATATGCAGAAATGGCCATGAAAACAGCCCGGGCCATGAATGATTCCGTAAAAATGGCCCGATGTTACAATCTGTTGGGGACGGTCTATCTGCAGTCCGGCAATCTCGGGGAATCTTTGAAGTTGCTGAAACAGGCAGAGAGAATATTTTTAAAAGAAAATGATTCGAAAGCCCTGGCCATAGTATACATGAACCTGGGGAGTGTATATTCCACACAGGGTGCGTTTTCGAATGCAGTGAATTATTACAATAAATCCCGAAAGCTCTGCATGCAACTGGGGAATAAAAAAGGCGAAATTGCCTGCCAGAGCAACCTGGTTACGATTTATATTCAATTCCGCCAATACGAAATCGCGCGAAAGTATCAGCAGGAAGTTTATAATTTTTATAAAGGCACCGATTTTATCCCGGGAATACTGACGGCCTCCACCAATCTGGGAGTGGTCCACTTTTATCTGGCGAATTATGATTCCGCTCTTGTCTATTTTCAACATGTCCTGGAAATGAGCCGGGAAATGAGGAATGACTTCCTGTATTCCAATGTGTTGAACAATATTGCCGAAACATATTTAAAAATGGGAAATTTAGAGGAAGCCCGGGAAAAAGCCCAAAGGTCATATACCCTGTGCGCCGAAGGAAAAGATGTATATGGTCAGGCATCAGCATTGAAAAATCTTGGATTGATCGCTTTGGAGGAAGGAAAAACAGAAAAGGCTTTGGACTATTTAAAACAGAGCCTGCCCCTTGCCAAAGAAGCACACGCTGTTATGGAACTGAGGGATATTTACTCTGCTTTATCGGATATTTACAAACAGACCGGTGATTATCAGTTGGCGTTACAAACATATGAAGCTTTTGTTAACCTGGAGGAATCACTACGGAAAGACGAAATTCTTTTTCGTATGGAAGAACTACAGCACGAATTTGAACGACAAAAAAGCCGCATGGAAATTTTGGAAAAAACATCTGCTGTCCGGCAAGCCCGGCAAATCAGGAATATGTTGATCGTCATCGTTGCTTTCATGATCGTCATCACCATCATCCTGGTTATAATCAACCAGATGCGAAGAAACTACTTAAAAACATTAGAAAATAAAAATCAAGCTATTCAAAATGAGCATGAACTGGTAGTGCGCCATCAGGATCATTTATCCCTGATCAACAAAATATTGCGTCATGACCTCGCCAACAACAACACAGCCATCATGAGTGCGGTGAAGCTGTATAAAAGACAGAAAAACGAAGAATTTCTCGATGCCATTGTTCAAAAGGCAAAATCAAGTCTTGAACTCATTGAACGGATGAAACAGCTCGAAAAAATCTCTGCTTCCTCCGGGGCCCTGAAACCGGTCAATATTTTGGATGTTGTGAGCCGGGTCCGTTTAAAACATCCTTCTCTTGAATGGCACATAACGGGTCAGGGAACAGCTTATGCTGATGAGGCATTACAGTCCGTAGTCGATAATCTGATTGAAAATTCCGTCACCCATGGTAAAGCAGACCGTGTGGATATTTCCATCCAACCGGTCCGCATCAGTGATCAGTCCATGATAGAAATCCGGGTTGCCGATAACGGTAGCGGAATATCCGATGCCATAAAAAACAAAATTTTCGATGAAGAGTTTTCCTTTGGCCCCAGAGCAAGGGCTGGTTTGGGACTCTATATCGTAAAAAAGAACATCGAAAGGTATCAGGGTCAAATTGAGGTAAAAGATAATTTGCCGTCCGGCACAGTCATGATACTGAGAATTCCGGCAACCTCACCCGAATCTTCATCCAATCCATAAAAAAAAGGAGAGGTGATTAAAACCTCTCCCTTCACGATTTTTGAATTATTTTAAAGATTACATCCAGGATTTGTATTGGGTGTGAAGTTTTGAAACTTTTTGGATATAATTCCGTGCTTCTTTCGTGGACATTTTATTTTTAAGCTGATGATATACCCTGTCCGGTGTATATGTATTGATGGTGGGAATTGCCTTTGGAAGATTTGTATTGCCAATAAAAGCCCTGCTCACATTTCCTGCCCCTGCATTGTATGCCGCTATGGTACAATAATTCTTAACCTGAGGATCTGCGATTTTCTTGAAATACCGGTTTTGGAGGATGTAAATATAAGCAACTCCAAACTGGATATTTTTATCGGGATTGTACAGGTCCCCGGCAGAAACATCTTCATCTTTATTAAAAAGAAACCGGTTGGCATCTTTGGCACCGCTCCAGGGAACAAGCTGCATCAGTCCGTATGCAGGGATATGGGATCGGGCTTTTGGATTAAAATGAGATTCGGTGTGAATCACGGCCAGAATCAATGCCGGATCAATGTTATATTTTAAGGCATATTTTTTTACGGAAGGAATATAATCTTTGGCACGGGTCTGAATATGGTCCGGAGCAAGGGCCAGAGAAATCTGAACTTTCACTTTATCAGGATTACCCTTAACAGGCTTGGGTTTTACCGGCTCTTTTTTTACAACTTCCCGTGCAAAGGTTTTAGCATTCTGAGGGGTAACTTTTTTACCATCCGGGGTTTTCAACTGATCATGTAAAACCGGTTTGGGTGTCACAGGCTTTTTTTCTGCCGTCTGTCCCGGAAAGTCCTGTGCCTTGGCCCGTGTTGTGGCAATATGTTCCACGGCTTTGGCGAGTTTTTCTTTGACTACGGCTTCATTTTTAGCTTCGTCTTTACCCACAAGGACTTCAATGGTAACTTCACCCTTCTCGAAATCTACTTTGAAGCGATTTTGTAAATCTTCCGAGTATTCCACCCAGTCATTGGGAGTGGACGAAATAAAATCTCCCCATTCTTTTTCCACTTTTTTCCTGAAAGCCTCAAATGCTTCTCTGTCTTTTTTCTGAAAATCGGAAAAGGCCTCTTCATCCTGTTGCTGAAAGCGGCGAAACGCTTCCATATCGTCTTCCATACCCTGCTGGTAATCCTGGGCAATCAGAAAGGTTGTCAGACAAAACATTAAAAGGATTGCTGCAAATTTCATATAAAATTCCTTCTGTTTAAGAGATGCTTTGTTTTATCCTGCAAAAAGGAGATTGGAGTCCCTTTATTTCATTTTATCCAGTTCGCTTTTATCTGCAACGGCAACCATTCTGGTTTTAAACTTAACTCCGGAATGGGCTCCCTTTACGGGTTTATACACTTTAACAAAAATGGTATTACTTTTGTCTTTCGCCCGGTGAGCGATTTTCGCTCCGAATCCTTTTGCTCCTTTTGCCATGGCAACCTCCCTGCTTTTATGATACAATATAAAACAAAATACAATAATAAGAGTTCCTAAATCAAGTTTTTTCAGTGAAATGAGGGCTTTATCACATAAAAGGAATTTAAATCAAAGGAGTAATCCATATCGGACTGCTCCAGGCCATCTCACCTGAAAGGGTGGTAATTCTCAGATAATACCAGCTCTCTTTTCCGGGAACCGGGTTCGGATCTGTCCAGGTAAAGCGTGACCGTAAACCATCCCCTCCATATTCATACACATCCGAATTGTTTTTCACCATCACAATGCGCAAAATTGGATCGGGTGATATGCATTCCACAGAAAATTCAGGGACATTCATTATGGACAGAACATCACCTTGCATACCGTTTTCACATTCAAATCGTAAGAACAATTTAATGCCGGATGTGGCATAGGTATGCCGGCGTTTCATAGCCTGGAAAAGGCTTTCACGGTTCAAATCTTCGGCAATGACCGCTGTCAGTCCGCTCCTGATGCAATTTCGTTTATACCCGGCCCGGTGGTGCCAGATAAGTCCATGAGAATCCGTACTGCCGATCAGACCGAATTTATGTCCGCCTGCCAGTCCATCCTGCATAAAACAGCCCTTTTTCCCTCCCCGGTGCTGAATGGGACGGTTTCCCATAAATTCATAAGCACCATGGTTGGATATAATTTCACAAAGGGGTTGACGGACATCATCGGCATTTTCCCAGTCCGTACCGGTCCATCCAATATGATGGGGAACGGCAATACCGTCAAAGGCCTGGATTTCTCTTAACAAATCTTTCGACGATTTCCAGGGTTCCCGGGTATGGTCGATGAGGGGCATATCGGGATGGATAGAATAAATATTGCGGTGGCCGTATCCTCTGTTGGGATAGCGGCCTGTGGTCCACTCAATCCCGTAAAAGGTAGCGAAAACATCATCGGCATTGTAGTAATCCGCCACATCCTTCATCATCTGCCAGTCTCCCGGCTGCATCGGCCGTCCTACAAAATTATCATGATCCGTCAGGCAGAAAAAATCATCCCCAAAAAGATTTCGTGCCCGGGTATAATACTCGTCCGGATCTCCAATGCCATCCGAATAAGCGGTATGGTGGTGCAAATCGCCGAAAAAGACAGTCCCTCCCATGATTTTCGGATAAACATTCCGGTAGTTCTCATAGGATGGATTTTTCAGTGCAGGAATCCGGTCGGCAGCAGGGAATGATTTCAGTTTAGACATCCGGCCTTCCGGATGGCGCACCTCAATTTTCTGCAGGATAACTTTTCTTAAATCCCGGCGGACTGTATAAACCGTGTTTCCGCTGACAGCAAGTTCAACGGTCAGTCCCCGGCCTCCCCATCCGTCCTGCTCTAAGCGACAGGGTTTTTCAAATCCCTTTTCCCCTTGAACCTGTATGAAGAAGTTCTGGGAAGGACGCCCCGTCAGGAAAAGCTGCCCGGAATCCAGAGCGGCCAGTCTGGGATATTCAAGACTCTGATCTGTGAGTTCCTTGGAAAGGTCCATACCGGGAAGGGTCTCCAAATGACGGACTTTCCTGCCGTTATAGAGGGAAAGATAGACCCATCGGGGCATATCCCAATGTTGTTTCCCTTTTCGCGGACTGTAATAAGCCAGAGCAATATCCCCCGTGGATAAAAGGGCCAGAGAGGGGTAATAATTACCTGCAGGATGATCGGTTATTCGGATTGTTTCATCAGGATTCCCCTTTTTGCTTATCCGGCTGAGGTAAATCTGGGACTGAAAGTCTTTTACCCCGTATTCTGCAGCGACATAAAAAGCATCCCCGCCGAAAATCACATCGGGATGACGTACCGGAAAGTCAGATTTAAGTGTCTGCATCTGGCCTGGTTTTCCATCCTTAAAGAGCGAGTACCGGCATTGATACGGCTTTTGAGACCCGTCCTGCCAGACCACCATCATATCACCGTCCGGAGATGCAGCCGTCCGAATCCATCCGCTGTTGCCGGAACACTTTGCCAGGATTTTTGGGGGAGTATCCGATATTTGATTTATATCCTGAAAAACAATTTCACCGTTTTTTCCGGATTTACGTAGCCAGAACACATACAGATGCTGCCCATCCGATCCCAAAAACGGCCGACTGTTTATGGGGAAATCCGACAGGGCCGTCCGGCTGCCTGCCTGTTTCAGGTTTTCATCAAAAACATAAATCCGAATCAACTCCTTATCCGCGTGTTGTTCTGTCAATGCCACATACATACGTTGATCAAACAGGTGAATAACCGGATAATTAGCCCGGACCCCTTCTCCGACTGCTACGCCGGGAGACATGTTCCAGTATGGTGCCTTTCCGGCTTTATCAACCCAGGCATGTTCTTCCCAAAAGCCATTCGCCAGAATGCGTCCCAACGGCAAAAAAATCAGCCCCCCTCCTGCCAGTCCCGTTTGTTTCAGAAAATCTCTGCGCGTGATGGATTTTGTCATAATATCCCCTGTTTTTTAACCATTTTATCCAAATTTATGAAAGCGGGGATTAAAATCAAAACAGGAGCGGCTTTATGAGCATCTTAAATAAAAACAAGCTGACGGTGAAGGCAGAAGTCAATATATTCTCAACAGAAAAATAAAGGAGTTGATGTGAAAATACCGGTCGGCATATTAGGCGCTACGGGAAGTGTGGGACAGCAGTTTATTCATTTACTCAGGAATCATCCTTTTTTCGAGATCACCGCTCTCGCGGCATCGGAGCGATCTGCCGGGAAACCATACCGTGAGGCCGTGACATGGTTTTTACCCACACCCATGCCGGACTTTGTCGAAGCCATGACGGTACAAACCTGTGAGCCCAACCTGCCCTGCCGGATTGTCTTTTCAGGGCTGGATGCCTCTGTGGCAGGTCCCATCGAGACCGATTTTGCCCGGGCGGGATATACGGTCATCTCAAACGCCCGGAATCACCGTTTTGATGAGGATGTCCCCTTGGTGATTCCCGAGGTGAATCCTGATCATCTTAAACTGAAAACATATCAGGAATACGGCAAGGGATGTATCATCACAAATCCCAACTGTTCCACTATCGGGCTCACCCTGGCCATCAAGCCGCTGGTGGATGCTTTTGGTGTGGAAGCCCTGCACGTTGTGACTTTCCAGGCCTTATCCGGTGCCGGATATCCGGGTGTTTCTTCTTTGGATATACTGAATAACGTCATTCCATACATTTCCGGCGAAGAGGATAAAATGCGCCGGGAGCCTTTGAAAATCCTGGGAACCCTGAATGGAAACCGAATTATACCGGCGGATATTAAAATCAGTGCTCAATGTAACAGAGTACCGGTCATTAACGGCCACCTGGAATGTGTCTCGGTAAAACTCAAAAAGAAAACCTCTGAAAAAGAAATCATCCATATTTGGGAAAACTATCGTTCGGCCGTCCAGGAAAAAGATTTGCCCATGGCTCCATTGCAACCCATACACTATTTCCATGAGCCTGCTTATCCCCAGCCCAAGCTCCACCGCAATCTGGATAAGGGGATGGCCGTTTCCATCGGCCGCCTGCAAACCTGTCCCGTTTTCGATTATACCTTTACCCTTTTGTCTCACAATACTATACGGGGTGCGGCAGGGACCGCTATTCTTATTGGGGAAATGATGTATAATGAATCCCGTGAAACAGGGCTCCCATTCGCACAATAAATGTGCAGATGGGTATTTCACCGGATGAATTGAATTTCTTAATTACGGAATTGATTTAAGTGAGCCAATGAACGTTTTTAATTCTCGTTATTCGTTTCTCGTCCCTCAAACGAATAACAACTAGATATCGGTTCCTTCCCGACAAAGAAAAATTGTTTGTCAGTCGGTTTTGGCATCAAATCACAACAAAAGAATCGGAATAAAACGGAACGGTCACCAAGAGCTGAAAACGTGCAGAAACCACTTTCCATCCTATGTTTTATGACCATTGTAATGATGCAACTTTTCAGATTAATTGTTCGATAACTTTCATCGGAAGAAACATCTTCCCGCTATCGGGGAGTTGTACAAAACCATATTTTTTATAAAAGCGGTGCACAAATTCATTGATAGGGTCAACAACAACAGCCATGGCACCTATACTTTGACATGACAGGGTATAGCTTCTGAATAATGCATCCAGCAGAAGATGTTCTCCAAGCCCTGTTCCTTTCATTCTGATATCCCTTGCCAGCCGGCCCAATAAAATAACCGGGGCATGATAATTCCTGGGAATGCGTTTCATATACCTTTCAGGAATCGCATCTCTGCCAAGGCTTTCGCTGGACAGTGTGTAATAACCCATGACATCTTGATTTTCATCAATGGCAACAAAACACGTCGCAAGTCTTTTTCGTATATCCTGGCTCACCTGTTTTCGGATATAAGCGGTTAAAGACGGTTCTTCGCATGTAAAATTCTTTCTGTTATGCGATGTATCAAGTAATACAATTTTCACGAGGAAGACATTCTTGATTTAAATCTTTTTGCAGCTTCCATTAAATTCTGGTTGGGTTCAGGGTCTCCAAATACAGCGTCAAAAAACGCGTGCCTGTCTTTTTCTGAGACAAGAATCCTGTCATACCTGGCAAGGATTTCTTCTGCCTGTTGTTTCACAACTCTCACAATAAAACTGCTGAACGATTTATCACCGCTTAAGATCTGTGCTTTTTTAAAAATCTTTTTATCCGTTGAAGAAACGCGGAGTTCTATGCGTTCATCTTTGTTGATTTGTGCTTTCATGTCTTTCCCTTTTAGAATAATGTACGGCATTTTACCGTACACGTCAAATAATTTTCACAGACATCACACCGATTAGGTTTAAGCTATTGTTTATATTTTTCTTTTTAATAATATCTGACAGAGTCGGTTTTGGCATCAAATCACAACTTTCTGTGTACGAATGATTTTGGTTGGTCAATTGTTTGTCAGTCGGTTTTGGCATCAAATCACAACAAAAATTTTATGCGCCCTATCGAGATAATAATTGTTTGTCAGTCGGTTTTGGCATCAAATCACAACCAAGAAGAGCAATTAAATCAAAAGGAATGTATTGTTTGTCAGTCGGTTTTGGCATCAAATCACAACAAACTCCGGTGTCAACATCAGCCAACTTATATTGTTTGTCAGTCGGTTTTGGCATCAAATCACAACATTAACCAACATATTTATAGTTGAATTAATATTGTTTGTCAGTCGGTTTTGGCATCAAATCACAATG
>JAGGVO010000017.1 GCA_021157965.1 Candidatus Neomarinimicrobiota bacterium | reverse complement strand
TCCAGAAAAAGGAGGGCGGAAAAAATCCCGTCTCTTTCCGGGATATGTAAACCGTAGCCAAAACCGCCGCTTTCCTCCACACCCAGTGCAACAGGCATTTCCAGCATCTTTTCCGTGATGTACTTAAATCCCACCTGGACATCCAGTACAGGTCTTTCGGGAGATTCATAAAGCATCCGGAGTTTATCGGTGACCGAGGAAGATTTTACAATGGCTCCGGGAATCTGTTTCACTCGAATCAGGTAATCGGCCAAAAGGAGAATGGTTTCCTGTGCACTGAGCCAATTTCCGCCGTTCATCATCACTCCCAGGCGATCTGCATCCCCGTCTGTTGCCAGTCCTAAAGAAAAATCCGGCTTTCCGGTCAAATAGTTTTTCAGCGGGACAAGGTTTTTTTCCAGGGGTTCTGCCGCCCGTCCGCCGAAATCGGGGAGACTTTCAGGATCAAGACCGACGGCTGTACATCCCTTTCGGGTCAACAAATCCGGTAAAATGCTCCCCCCTGCTCCGTGCATGGAATCCACCACACAAGAAATTCCCGATGTCCTGATCATATCAAAATTGATGTTCGATTCCACATGTGCAAGATAATCCGGCAGAAGATTGTTAACGGACATATTATTGCGGGATTGTTTGACCGGCGATTTTCCCAGAAGAGCTTCCACTTTCTGTGTTTCTTCCGTAAAAAAAGGACCGCCATAGGCACCTTTGAATTTGATTCCATTATAGGCAGGAGGATTATGACTGGCAGTGACCATCACACCGGCACTCTGTTTTCGATGCTTCACCGTATAGGAGATCACCGGTGTAGGAATTACACGATCCGAGAGAAACGTCATAATCCCGTTTCCACTGAGAATTTCGGCAAAACGTTCTGCAAATTCCGGTGAATATCTCCGGCCATCATAGCCAATCACGCAGGAAGGGTTTTTATCGGCAGTTTTATTCTTCAGATAATCGGCAAAGGCTTGGGCTACCAGACTTACCGATGCCATATTCATCTCCGAATCCAGGAGTCCGCGCCAGCCGTCTGTGCCGAAATGAATTGTTTCACTTTTCATGCTGTTCTGATCCAAAATATTGTGTCACTGTTTTTGTAAAGATCGGCGTGAGCCAGTTGCAGGCAATCCATACATAGATCTTCATATCATGTTCACGGGCAAAATCCAGAATCATTTTCAGGAGATCCCGGTCCGGCAATTCCGTCGGTCTGATCTGTTAAAATGTCAATCTTCAAATTCAACATTGTGGCGAATTTCACGCCTTAGTGCAGCATAGGGAAGATTCCGGACAGAAGTCTTCAGGCGGATTGCGATTCCGGCGGCAGCTCCGGCGGCTTCACCGGTTGCTGCAGATGTGGGCATAATCCTGATGGCTGCGTGCCCTTCCCGGGTGGCGGACAAACAGCGACCGGCACTGAGGACATTCTCCGCATCCCGGTGGATCAGAGAACGGAAAGGGATGCTATAGTAATCGCCTTCTTCCAGTTCCTCCATCCGGTCACTTTCCCCCTTTGCTCCGTGAATATCAATCCCATAGGATGCCCGGGCAATCTTATCCTCAAATTGCCGTCCTTCCAGCACATCTTTACCTGTCATCACATAATCACCGACGATGCGCCGGGTTTCCCGGATGCCCACCTGGGTGGCCGTTTCCAAAAGCCAGGCGGATTCAAACCCCGGAATTTCTGTCTGAAGCAGGTGAACCACATCCGTCACCTGCCGGCGGCCTTCAATTTCCGCCCGGGTCATGTCTGCCGAACGGGTCCCGTCCAATTCCAGGATATTGGATGTGTTAAAGGATGCCTCCCCGCTTTGGGGAAGCGTTGTATAGAAGATATATTTCACATTTTCAGATAAGCGTTTCTCCCTTTGTGCTTTTTTAACAAAGCTGAAATATCCCCCTACACTGATAATTTTATTCAGATTGAAGTTGTAGTCCATCCACTCAAAGAAATCATCCCGGTGTGTCCTGACATATTCAAGGGCTTTAGGAATATGGATATTTCCCATCCTGAAAAAAAGGGTCATGGATTGCAACCGACCGTTTTCACCTTTTTCATAGGGGAGGTCCGCCAGGTACACAAGCTGTGCATCACCCGTTGTATCAATAAATACGCTCCCTTGAATCGTATAGACTGTGCCTTCATATAAAACATCCACGGATTGCAGCACACGGTCTGTACGTGCAGCATTCATCAGTACGGCATTGGGGAGGATATCCACGCCGGCATCATTCAAAAGTTCAAAGGCCGCCAGTCGGAAGGCAATCCCGGAAAAGCCATTGTCAATCATTCCGTTCCGGCGGATCATACCTGCTTCCAGTTCCTGAAAGATCCCTTTGGTCAGGGGAATTCCATGGACGGTATGTTTCATAAAGGGGGATACCATTCCGGCGGTCGCAGAGCCTCCCGTAAAACCATATTGTTCAATTAAAAGGGTTTTCGCACCGGTCCGCGCCGCTTTTACAGCCGCAGCGATTCCCGCAATGCCACCACCGGCAACGATTACATCGTAGGAAAGCACTATTTTCTTCATGGATTATCGGGCAGATTCTTTCAATTTTCCCACAAACCAGGATGTCACCTCAATAGGTCGGGTGATAGCCGTCCCCACAACTACTGCCCAGGCTCCAAGACTCAGGGCTTTTGCCGCTTCTTCCGGTGTGTGTATACGTCCTTCTGCAATCACCGGTATATCGGTCTGCTTGACCAGCTCTTCCACAAGTTTAAAATCAGGAGATTTCTGGCTTTTTCGTTTTGTTTCAGGTGTGTATCCACTCAGTGTGGTCGCCAGACACGTGGCACCGGCTTCAACACAGGCCAGTCCCTCATCTACCGTGGCAATATCGGCCATGACCGGACAGGTATAACGGTTCCGGACTTTCCGGATGAATTCAGGTCCGGTAAATCCGTTGCACTCTCTGAAGGTCCCATCGATAGCTATCATGTGAGCTCCAACAGATAGCAATTTTTCCACATCCGTATAAGTCCGGGTTATGCAAACCGATCCGTCCGGATATGTGGTTTTGATAAGACCGATAACCGGGACTTCTACAGACTGGACAATAAACTGGGTATTGCTTTTTCCTTCAGTCCGTATGCCAACAGCACCTCCCATAACCGCTGACCTGGCAAAGAGGGCCAGACGATCAGATGCATCGAAGGGTTCCCCCTTTTTCGCTTGGCAGGAAACAATCAATCCGCCTTTCAGGTCATTCAGGATTTTTGGTATCATGCTCTTCTCCTTTTGACGTATTTAAAACAATTTTCTTAATATCTTCCGCATCGGAAATATAAGAGGGTGAAATGTTTGATTTTTCCCCGTCTTTGAAACGGTATAATGATTCAGCCTGCATGGGGACAAGCTGAATCACAGCGCCCTGCCTGTTCATGGCATGATGAAGACGGTCCAGAGACCGATGCATGGCAAGGGAAGGATCCTCGGAACTTGTTTCAAAGGATACAGAGATCCACCACCGGTCATCCTCCAGTTTAATATAATCTGTTATGTCTTCATATTCAGGTTTACGCGGACTCCGGACAAAACAGTGATATACATTGTGATGTAAGCGTTCCACGGGACGGATAAGCCGTTCAAGGGACACATTTTCCGAAGCATCCACAAGGGTTTTACAACGGTAATCCTTGAGTCCTTCCCGCTGGTAAAAAGTAATTCCCCAGGTCTCATCCTTTTTTTCCACCGAAGTCGGAACGGCGTAAAAAAGAAGATATACCGAGGATTGATTGAGATGATGCAGGAGTTTCATTTTTATAATTTCAGGATTCATGAGGACAAATGACATACCAAATTTTAAAATCCCTCCTTTTTCATGGAGTATATCCTGATAGAGTTCACCGCTGATGGTGTTGCTATCGGGCAGGTTGTCGTCCACATACTGGCAGACACTGAATGCGTTACTGAGCAATCCTCCCGGAAATCCATACCGGTGAAACAGGGCGACTTCCCGGCCTTCCCGGGTTTCTTTCAGGGCCCGGACAACACCATACCAGGATGCACCATAAATTATTGTATCAAAACTTTCCATATTTTATGTTTTCCAAAACAGTTTTTTTCGGGTTAAGGCGCTGACAAAGAGGGCCAGAAGAGTCGTTTCAATTACACTCCAGATAAATCCCGTCCAAGGCGTAGAAAAAATGCCTGCCGCAAGGTTTTTAATGCCGGTCAAATGAAGAACCGGCCAGATAAAATTGGCCATCCCCACATAGGCAATCATGGGATTCCGGCCATTTAATATGAGAATATTCACCCATTTCTGTTTTTTAAAACCGTCAATCACTAGTGTAAAAAAGGTTATCAGGTAAAAAGCAAGTCCGCTGGTGACAAAATAGTAGCTCAGGGTTGAATGATCCTTTTTGATCCCTCCTTCAAAGGGTTCAAATAGCAGACCTAAAATCAGCCAGTAGCTACCCCAGAGGACACACTGCCTGATCAGCTTTTCCGTGCTGCTTTGAGGATTCTGTGTGATACTTATGGCAGCAAGGGCAATGCCGGAACAGATGAGAAAGGTCAGAAATACATGTCTGGACTGAAGTCCGGCCAGGACCACCACCACACTGAGAATCATCAGGACGGCCAGGGCTACATACCGGCCTTTTCTCCGGGATATATCCCAGTCATCACGGGTTTGTTTCAGCCATTTCAGGATCAAATCGCCGGCGATAGTACCGGGAATGACGATAAACAGGTATTTGAGAAAATGAAACTGGTAAAGCCAGGGAAAGGGGGAATAGTCCCACACCTGAATCATCCAGTTTTTCGTTTGTTGTGTAAAGAGAAAAAGGACAGATCCAATCTGACGTACCGGCTCGGCATGGGGACCCACAGCCTGCATGATATCCCACTGGATATGGACCAGTCTGAAAGCCAGATAAAACCCCAGAAGACCAAGTCGAAAGAGGATATTGTTCCGTGTCCCCAGCCAGATCAAAGCGCCAAAAACCGCCATATTCGTCAGGACGATGATGATAATATCGTTCCGTTGAAAGGAAAAACCGCTGCCATCGCTATATTTCATAAAAACAAGCCACAGGACCAGTGCAAGCCAGCCGGATATTTTGATGATGCGTTTCAGGTTGACGGGCCATGATTTCGGAAGCTTTAGGTAGACGAGAAAGAGAATCACAAACCCTCCCAGGGCGGCAACCCAGGTCCACCCTTCCGGAGAGGCACTCAATTTATGGGGACGGATATGCATCACGAACACAGCAAAAACCGCCAGCATAAACCCCCGTTCCACGATGGAGAGGATTATCCGGGAGACAGGCACACCACTGCTTATTTTTTTGGAAAGGGCCAGGGGGAAGGCAGCTCCCATGGCAAAGAGGAAAAAGGGAAAAACCAGATCCACCCAGGTAATTCCCGGCAGATTAGGGTTAAACACATGGTCCGGCGGTGGCACCTGGGCATGATACATCCACGCGGGTAAACTCCCCCAGGGGACAGTCCCGGAAAGGACCATGGTCAAAATTGCAAATCCCCGGAGGGCATCCAGGTTGTTGGCACGTGCTTGAGAATTCAATTCGTTCATAATAACCTGCATTAATGTTTTGGGGCGACAATTAACACGATAGTTTCATCCGGAAGCACCGATTTCAGTTCGATATCCACCAGGGCCAGAATCTGGCTTTCTTCCACCAGACCGGTCATATCAATGATTTTCCCGCCGAGGAGAAGAAACACATCCGGGACAAGGGCTCCTGCATCGCCGAAGGTGGTGAGTTCACCTGTAAGTTCTTTTAAGGATTTTTTAACGGTATCCGGTGTTTCCTGGCGGACCTTGCAATCATGGACTCTGAGTTTGATCACACCTTCAAGATCCACAACCCGGGCCATGGTATGATCATGAGTAAACAATCCGAAAAGATGTTTTGTTTTCTGATGAACCACCGCGGCGTACAGATAATTTGTCTTACCGGCAATGTCTACCGATTTCGGGTTGCTGCGCATGGAATCGGCAGCAATTTTCCGGATTTCAGCTTCAGATTTGGGTTTGATATCCAGTTCACGGGTCCGCATTTCACTGGAACCGGACGCCGTGGCGATCACGCGTTTATTTCGGGAATCAATTTCGACAGTCACCTCAATGCTGTCCGGTGCAGCTCCCATGGACTGAACCGCCTTAAAGGCTTCCTGGCGCAAGGCAATGATATCCGATTCTGTAGGATTAAGGATGGATTTTTCAACCGAATCCTGAATGATGCCCAAGGCAGCACCAATAGCTGAAACCACCTCAGTGTTTTCTGAAATTTTATGGGGGACACTCATAACTTTTGCCGTATAGGGAACAATCGCCGGTGCTCCGCCACCACCTCCGATAAATTCCAGGAAACGCTCATCCAGTTTATACTCCCGGGTAAGTTGTTTTACAACCGGTTTGATTTTTTCAGCAGAGATTTCCAATATTTTTTCGGCCACTTGATCCGGAGACATATTCAGACGTTTCCCCAGGGATTTAAAAGCACTTTTTACCGCATCTGCATTGGCCCAGCCGTGACCGGCATCTTTTACAAGTCCAAGAAAATATGAAGCCCCGGTGGGAGTAACCGTATAATTTTTATTGTCTGCCTTATTGACAATCTTCAGATAATCATCAGGGTCTCCTTTTCGTGGCTGA
Source organism: Candidatus Neomarinimicrobiota bacterium (assembly GCA_021157965.1). Taxonomy (NCBI): domain Bacteria; kingdom Pseudomonadati; phylum Fidelibacterota; species Fidelibacterota bacterium. The sequence goes on along the minus strand of JAGGVO010000017.1, from coordinate 1,230 downwards.
ACCCTATCGAGTGAAATTTGGGAAAAATCCTTTTCCTCTGCAAAAGCCGTATAGCCCAGCTCGGCGATATGGGCACTCCGGGGACCCACATCGATGATTTTATTGTCTTTAATCCGGGGTGTAGATCCGCCGGCGATACCCAGGGTCCGGACATCCAGGGTCCGCAGATAGAGTCTGTTCCCGCCGATTTGGGCGCTTTTCACCTGGGGTTTCCCGTTCTTGATTACGGAAATATCGGTGGAAGTCCCTCCTACTTCGATAAAAATCCCGTCTGAGACTTTGGCATACATCAGGGCAGCGGCCACACCGGCCGCCGGGCCGGAGAGCATGGTCAGGATAGGACGTTTTCGCATCTCTTCAATATCCATGATCCCGCCGTCGGAACGCATAATCATGAGCGGGGCCTTAATCCAACTTTCTCTTACCGCCTTTTCCGTCATATTGGCTGTTTCCAGCATTTTGGGCATCATACTGGCATTGATCAGAGCGGTTCGCGTCCGTACCCGAAGTCCGTATAGTTTCGAAATAGAGCTGGCGGCCGTGGCAAGATATCCCATTTTTTTTATAATATCCCGAACCTGGAGTTCTCTTTCCGGATGGTCTACACCGAAAATTTCCGTCGCCACATAGACTTCAGCCCCTTCATCGGACAATTTTTTCACGACATCACGAATGGTATCCTCCTGAAAGTCCCGGGACAAATCGATGTAGACGGGATATGTCTTCAGGAACTTCCCCGGAGCCAGTTCAACCCGGTCATTTTCAATCTGCCTGAAGCCTATGCGTCCTTCAATTCCCTGTCCCAGCACGAGGACGCCGACCGACGCCACATCACCTTCCAGCAAGGCATTCGTGGCCTGCGTGGTGGAATGAGCAATCAAAACCACTTCACCAGGGGAAATTTCTGCCTCCCGAATCAGGTTTTTCATGGATTGAATCACTCCCAGAGCAACCCCTTCGTTTGCTTTATGAGTGGTGGGCACACAGGCTTTTCCCAAGAGAGAATAATCAGCAATGTTCACAGCTACGGCGTGGGTGAAAGTCCCTCCTACGTCAATACCAATTTTTATTTTTCGTTTTGTCATAAATTATGTATCCGGATCAATAAAAGATTAACGAGGCGGCAATGAGTCCTACAACAGCCACTGACCAGGTATAGGGCAGGGTATTCCAGAGGACTTTTTGCACATCCTGCTGCATTTCATTGGATAGCCACACATTGTGTGTATT
>JAGGVO010000016.1 GCA_021157965.1 Candidatus Neomarinimicrobiota bacterium | reverse complement strand
TTTCCCCAGAGCATAAACCCGTTATGGGCCAGGACTGTTTCTTCATCGTTATCGGCAAAGTGTTCAAGAATCAAAATGGCATCCGATTTAACAGATCGTATATGGGCCGCATACTCACCCAGAATGTCAATACGGCTTTGATCATACCGGCTCCACATATCCATATCATCTCCTGAATAGGTCTGGGTGAATCCTTTGGACAGGTCAAAGCGGTATCCGTCAACATGATATTCCTCAATCCAGTGTGTCGTAATCTCCTTCATCAACGCTTTGGTGTAAGGACTCTCATGATTGAAATCGTACCCCACGCTCATAGGATGGGGAGCAATCACATTGAACCAGGGATTATCAGCCAGCGGGGCTCCGAAATCCCCCTCGTTGTAAAGGCGGACAAAGGGGCAATCGCCATAGGCATGGTTGAGGGCAATATCCAGAATGACAGCGATTCCCGCTCCGTGGCAGGAGTCGATAAAAGCCTTCAGATCATTTTCTGTTCCGTAAACCTTATCCGGGGCAAAGAAAAAGGTGGGATTGTATCCCCAGCTGTCGTTTCCGGCAAATTCAATAACCGGCATCAATTGTATTGCATTGACACCCAGCTTTTTCAGATAAGACAGGCTGTCTGTCAGGGACTTGTAGGAACGATCCTCCAGAAAATCCCGTACCAGCAATTCATAGATCACCAGATCTGTTTGGGGTGGAACTGAGTAGGGTTCATTCTGCCATTTGTATTTTTCCTGAAAAGGTTGAAAGACTGAGACAATATGTTCGGCTTTCCCCTTCGGATAAGGTTTCAGATCTGGATAGTTCTCCCTGGGGATATAAGGGTCTCCCCCTTCATCGAGAATTTTCACGGCATAGGGATCGGCAACACGGATTTCCCCATCCACAAAATACTGGAAGGCATATTCCTGTTCGGGATTCAGGGAATTCACCACCAACCAGAACCATGTTTTATCCCCCTCGCTCGATTTGTTCATAAGATATGCATCATCCACCTTCCAGTCGTTAAAATCCCCCAGAAGATAGACAAAGCTCTTGTTGGGTGCCATTAATGAAAAGAGTGCGCTGTTGGCGTCAAGAGAAAATACACCGTTCCTAACTTCAGAGGGTTTGGTTATCATTTGTGGGGCGGGATCCACAATCAGTGTGAACGAAAGGGTATCTGAAACACCTTCGGTGGACAGGGAGACACATTGTATGTAATTCCGGCCTTTCCAGGCGGTGGGAACCGGATAATGCAGGCTCAGGGTATCCTGTATAGTTAAAAACAATCTCTCCCCGTTTCGAAGTACAATCAGCGAATCGGCATCAACCCCCAGAGCAGCTGCCGTAAAAAGGACAGAGAGGGTGTCGGCACTGTTTAAAAAGAGAGGATTGCGGTCAGGATCTCCATATTTATCCCGGTCTTTCGGTTCGATAAGAACAGAAGTGAGTCCTGCTTTATACAGGGGCAGAAAGATATCCTTATCTTCGGAATCTCTTCCAACAAGTGACCCATCCTGGTTTCGGAAGACAAAGGCTAATTTGAGAATTTGCTCCTCTTCTGGCACCTGATAATAGTCAGCCGGGTATCCGATTACCAGTTTATACAGATTTGTCTCAAGGCGTTCCAGACGGTTTTTTACCTGATTGGCATCCGACCCCTCGCCGGGCCAGGGGGTCACGACGTATTTCCAGTCTGACGGGCTGTTGCTTTTATCCGTAATCACTCCTGTATGGGCATAGAGGGTGTCGTCACTTCCTGCAAGTGCCCCGTTACCCTGATCAGCATGATAATAGACAATGATAGAATCAACTTGGGTTGGAAACGAAGGTTCGGATGTGACGGGATTTCCCAATAAAAGCAATGGAATAAAGAAAATAAAAGCGAGAATTCTGGTCAGTATAATAATTTGAGTAGAACAGACTTTCTTTCTTTTTTTCATATCGGCAGGTTTTTCCGGATACTATTTTTTATGAAGCAGTCCTTCAAGACCGTTCAGGTGACCATTCATCATATCGGTTACCGATTCGGAGACATTGATTTCACGTCGTTGTCCAAAGAGAGTAATATCCAGAATAATATAATTGATAGCGATGGATATGATTGCTTCGTTATTGGTCCAGGCAGCTCTTTGGGGGTAGCGTTTATCCGATTCTCCCATCAGTACTTCCTGCTTATCCGTCACGAGAACGATTTTATGGTTCCAGTTCTGCTCCAGAAGTTTTTCCTCAATATTATAGGAGTAAAAATATGTGTGCTTCATCGGGAGGGGATTAAAGGAGAAGATAATAACTTTAACATCCCGTTTCAGAGCATCTTTTATATCATTTTTCAGGACTTCAATTTCGGATCCCCAGGCAGAAATATAGACGGTTTTTTTTGCCTTACGAATCAATTCACGTGCTTTTTGCATAATTGTGGAATACCCACTGATATTCCAGAGGTGTCCTGTATGTCCTTCTTCGGAGAATTCTTCCAGATCGTGTTTCAGGGATTCAATATTATGATGGAACTGGTTATCCAGCATGGAAATCAGCTGATCCGGCGGCAGAGGAACATATTTTTTGGGTTTGTCATGAACAATTCCGGCTACACCGGCTTTTTCCAGTTTACGCAGTACATCATAAATGACGCTTCTGGGAACACCCGATTCCTGGGCAACCTCGTAGCCGCTGGCCGGGCTTATTTTCAGCAGGGCCAGATATGCTTTGGATTCATAGACAGTGAAGCCCAGGGTATTCAGTTTTTTTAACAGTTCTTCATGCATGTGAGTTTTTTCTTATAGGGAGGAATGGTGTAGAATACATTTCCATTCCTCCCGGTTAAAGTATTTTAATTGAATCTATTTCATCTTGTTGCGCCGCGGAATACGGGGTTTTTCAGACAGGTGGCGGAACCAGTTAAAATAGAGGCCGGTACTTAAAACAATAAGGAGCAGCAGGAGGATAACAAACTGGTTCCAGACTTTAAAAATCAGATTCATCATAAACATAAAGAGGACAATCTGCCAGGGAACGGCAATGAAGGTAGAAACGATATCCCGTTTATTTTCCTTGTCAATTTTTTCAACTTCTTTCTCGGGAAGATTCTTTTTAAAGCGTTTCCAGAACCCGAAAGGGCGGGTCCGGTTGTAAAAATCCTGCAGAACCGCATCATCTGTGGGTTTTGTCAGCAAGGTTCCAATGATTGTCCCGAGGAATGATATGGTTGAAGCAAAAAGGAAAGAAAAGTACTCGGGAGTTGCCTGAGGTGAAAAGGCTTTCCATAGGATAGCCGCCAGCATACCGGCAGCCATGCCGATGGCGTATCCGAAACCGTTCAGGCGCCACCAGTACCAGCGGATCAACTGGGGAATGATAAGACCGGCTCCCATGCTCATGGTAATCCAGGCCCAGATCTCATTAACATTCTTGATGATTAACATAAGTCCTAATCCAACAACAACAATCAGAATGGAGGACCACCGGCTTTGTTTCATCAGTTTATCATGATCCGCTTCCGGATTGATATAGACCTGATAGATATCTTTCACCCAATAGGCAGCTCCAGCATTTACCGTGGAATCGAAGGTTGACATGGCTGCAGCCATCAGGCCGGCAATCATAAATCCCTTAATACCCACCGGCAAGGTATTAACAACAATCGGCAGAACCATTTCCGGATCTGTAATCTGGCTCCCCAGGGATATCCCCCAAACGGCTAATGCACCAATGAAAGGCCAGCGAAAACTGAGGAGAAAAGTCCAAAAGAGAGATAAATATCCGGCTTCCTTATCGTTCTTGGCAGAATAATAGCGTTGAATCATGTAGTTTCCGGTTCCGCCACTTCCTTCAATGATCGTTTTAAAAATGTAAAACATTGTAAGCAGACCAAACAGATTATACATGGAATAATCACTGTTCGGATGAATATTCAGTTTCCATCTTGGAAGCAGGTTAGCCCATTCCGAAAAGGTGGTGGGAAAGCTGGCGAAGGTCCCGTCTTTCATGGGCATGGTGACGGAAAAGGTTTCAGGCACATTCAGGGACATGGCTTTAACGACGATGTACATGATAGCCCCAAAAATAAGAATTCCCTGAAAGACATCAGTCCATACAACCCCATAGAGACCTGAAGCAACGGTATAGATCATCGCCAGGATAATGAGGATTGTAGCAGCCCAGAATGCACCGGGGAGGCCGGCAAATGAAGGAATTCCAAGAAATTCGTCCAGAAATTTACCACCGCCGATGGCAAAATAGGTAACCATGGCAATCGTACCGATAATACTGACAATAGCTGTAATGGTTCGCGCAAGTTTTCCCTCCTTGTCATTCCCGAAACGGACACTCATCCATTCCGCCATGGTCATTACACCGGCCCGCCGATTCCATTTCCCCATAAAAATCATAAGAAAAGCCATGATCAGGGTAACCCCACCCCGAATTTCAATATAAAACCCCCGTGCTCCGATGGCATAAACCAGGGCAACAATAATCATGGTTCCGCTGATATCCAGATTTGAGGACATCCCCGATGCTCCCAGTGCCCACCAGGGAAGGTTACGGTTCCCCAGAAAATAGGAATCAATTCCCTGTTCCGCTTTCCGTTGCATCATCAGTCCCACGAAAATCATGGCTGCGAGATAAACAAAAACAATCGCATAATCAAGTGCCAGCATAATGTAATCCTCTATTTATTTCATGTTATCATAATGCGTATAAATTTTATCCATATCCGTCCAGACACGGGCATTATCCCTTAAATCCAGATATGTTTGATGAATAAGGGTATTTTTAACTTCCCGGGAATACCGGTTCATTTCATCTTCATTTAAACCGGGCGGGTAATGGATGGTCATCGTATCGGTAAGGGAAGTAACAAATTGTCTGCTCAGCCAGTCTTTGCGCCGCACACCTATTTTCATTTGCACCGTTTCAAGCTCTTCCAGTCCCCGTTCAAGCCCCATTTGATACACCAGTTCATCCCGCACGGCAAAAAGAACGGCCTGTGAGGGATTTCTGTATAGAAGCGCTAAAGGAACCCTTTTCAGAAGGGGAAGTATATCTATTAAAGAAATATAATCATCATCCATGTAGATAACCGGTTTATCCCAGATATCCTGGGACCTGTTCAGAACTTCCCGGACAAGGGCTTCGGAGGGATAAGCCTGAATATTATTGGCAAGACTTTTTCCTGTGATACGGCTGGACTTGATGAGATGGCTCAAAGCCTGGACACCCAAAATATCAGGCCTTATTTTCCTCTTTTGTACAAGAGAAGCATAAAAACCGGAGAGAAACTTCTCTTTTTTTACCCGGCGAATTTTATTTTTGATTCGGTCACGGTTTACCTGAAAATCATCTTCCGAAGGAAGCATGTCTGTTTGCACCGATTCAACAGACAAGATGTGCCAGCCAAAGGATGTTTTAAACGGTTTGGATACCTTTCCGGGCTCTGTTTGAAAGACCATTTCTTCAAATTCAGGGATCATATCACCAAAGGTGATGAATCCAAGATATCCTCCATGATTTGCCAGAAATGTATCCTGAAATGCTTGTTGTGAGAGAGTGTAAAAAGTTTCCTGCCCGGACAGGATTTCCTGATACCAGGAGCGAATCAGGGCCGAATCAGGAGAAAAGAGATGACGGACTTCCCGGTATTCAAGACTTTTCCGGTAGGCATCGCGTACTTCTTCTTCGGATAAATTTTCAAGGGAATCATCGATCATAATCCGGATCATCTCATCGATTACAGCCTCTCGCTTAGCCTCTGCCATTTCATCTCTTAAAGCCAGCGGATCATGAATTCCCAATTCTTCCTGATGTTGGGCAAAAAGGACGTTACGGATCATCCTGCCGGCATGATAATTCAACACATCCTTTTCTAAGGGATTTTTCATAAACCAGATTTGAGGTGTGAAGGTATAAACAAATTCCTCAACCGTGATGACTTCGCCATTAATGCGGGCAAAAACCTCTTCTTTCGGGTTTTTTTGTGATTGGCACCCGAGAAATATGATAACGCTGAAGCATGTGATATAAATTCTTTTAATCATAACGATAACATGAAACAGGGTGAGTACCCGTTCACCCTGTCTGCAATTGTCATTTCCTGTGTCAGAAATATAAAATCACGGAAAAATACTGTGGTGGTGAAAGATATTTCATGCTCTGATATGCATAATCGATAAGAACTTCACCCTGGGTTCCGTAGAAAAGGCGAACCCCACCGCCAAATGTAAGTCCGCTTTCATTATCCTTTTGTGCCAGATCTTTATAGCCGCCCCGGACATAAAATCTTTCCAGGAAAGAGAACTCGGCTCCCAAATTCAGGCTGGGGGTATTGTCATTTGGATAGAGAGCATCGGCTGCAATCCGGACTTTAAAAGGATCTTTATCCAGAACGGTCATAGATACACCGGCCCTGAAAAAGACAGGCAGATTGTATTTATCCGTTAAAAGAACCGCATTGACTTCCGGGTTGGAGTCATAGCTGTCGTCGATGTCGTGATTAACATAGAGGCCTTTTCCATCCATCTGCATTTTGGTGCCGAAATTGGAAAAACTCATGCCGATTTGTGTTTCCTTAAAATCCAGTTTATACAGGGTTCCCAGATCAAAGGCGACTCCCGAAGCCTGTTGGATATCGATTTTTTGGGCAATGTATTTAACCGTTCCACCGATAGAAAATTTATCACTCATCTGCATGGCATAGTGAAGGTTAACCACAAAATCATAGGATTCAAATTTTGTCCCGTCGCCTTCCTGATTTTCAATAGTTGTCCGTTCCATGGATCCGTAATTCAGGTAGGTTGAACTCAGACCGAATGTGCCGGAATATCCAAGTTTATAAGTAAAGGCAAAGTATTGATACGATATATCGGCAAACCAGTTTGTATGACTGAACAGGAGTCCGTTTTTTTCCAGATTTGCTGCACCGGCTACATTCCAGTAGAGGGCTGAAGGGTCATCAGCCACAGCACTGAAAGCACCGCCTGTTGCCAGGGCTCTGGCACCCTGTCCAATTCCCAGAAACTGTGCTGCTGTCGTTGCCACTTTCGACTGTGCAGCCATAAGTGGATTGCCTATCAAAAGAATTACAATGAGAAATACCGTTAATGAATTTTTCATAATCATATCCTCTGTTCACGTTATCTTATAATTGCGAATTTTCCGGTTTTGGTTCCATGCTCACCGGCATCCAGATAATAGAGATAAACACCGTAAGCAATTTTTCGTCCGTCTTTATTCCTCAAATCCCAGAAAACGGTTCCATCTTCAAGGGATCCATCATGGATTAGTTCTTTCACAAAAGCACCACTGATAGAATAAATCCGGATTTTACTTCCCAAGGGAACATGAATAAACCGTATTCCGTCTTCGTGTCCTCCGTACTCATCCTTAAAGGTATAAAACGAAGCAATCCCGTATGGATTGGGGACAACTTTTACACGCTCCAGACTGTTTTTAACAGAATCTTCATTCACAAAAGCCTGTTCCATGCTAAATTCAAAAACATCCTCTTTTCGGAATGGCTTTTTGGTCCTGATGATCAGCTCATCTTCAGGTGTAATGGGATAGTATTCCAGTATGGAGATGTAGGATATTTTCAGCGTGGCACTGTCAGTGCTTTCAGGATACCAAACCAGAGCCAGGGAATCTTCTTCCGCCAGAATCAGTGAATCAATATGCACTTCCTGCCAGCCGGCATCCCGGGTTATAGTAAAGGGTTTTACCAAATTTCCCGATTTCGATTCAAAAGCCATGTTAATATCCCCTTCATCCGCTTGAACTAAAAAGTAGGATCTGTAATATCCCGGCTCCAAATGGTACCGGCGCCAATAGTAAAGGGGATTATTGTTGTAAGTGACGATACGGGTCATCTTGATGGCCCGATTACCCATGATGATCGGGGGTCTTCCTGCAATGCGTGCTTCTGTTTGGACTGCCGTTGTATCGCCGGTCCAATAACCCCTTCCACCAATCTGCTCATTCTGAAGGGAAATCACATTCTTACCCTGAGATTCCATTTTTACCGACCAGGTCGGCCTGTAAATATCAGCCCCGCTGTAATTCACCGTGTCTTCATAAAATAGATAAATAATAAAATTATTATAAGTGTTGGCAATTTGGGAAAAACCTGTCTCGACTTTTTTTCCGGTTACCAGATCTTGGACCAGATATTTCACGGGATGGACGTCCAGTTTATCGAAGGTGGATGTGAATTCGATGCTGCTGTCCACGGTATCTGCATAGAAGGTGATTTTATAATCTGTGGGATAGGGACGGCCGGAAAAGTTGGGAGTTGTTGAAAAAACAAGATTGGGTCGCTTGAAAGCATCCACTGATATCCATTCCGTACTGTCTTCCCAGATTGTAACGGTTGACTCGTTCTTAACATTCAGGCGAAATCCTTCCACAACGGGCGTAATCCGGTTGAATTGAGTGGAATTTTCGATCAGGGTGTCGCCTGTTGTAGTGTTGAGGAGTGAGAAATCCCAGGTGTAGGGAATGACTCTTTTGTATGGGGAACCGGTAATGGACGGGTCCACAATATTGGTATCACGGGTATCTCTGAACACCAGACGATAAAGATGCTTGTCAGTAATTTTCACCGGATCCATAATTTCAAGGGAAATTTTACTTGTTCCCGGTCCCTGCACATGGGGCAGTGTATTTCCTCCTCCTACCATTTTTGCCGGTTCATAGGCTGCAGCTTTGGAGTTGGGTACAACTGTTACAACGTTATCAGACATTTCCAGGGTTCCGTTGATGGGATCGTACTCGGTTGTAAACTTTGATTCTGCGGGGAAAATATTGTAAAGAGTATCACCTGAATCAAAGGTAGTGATTGCGTAAAAATAGCGTTTCCCATTCACCACTTCCTGATCCACCCAGGAGTATTTCAAACCGCTGTTCTCACCAAGATAATAGGAAATACCGCCTTCACCGTAAATACTGGGAATATACTCCCCTTTTATAAGGTCAATGACGGTACCGGACGGGGATTCCAGGAAAATATCCAGCATATACACCCAGTCGTGTCTCATGTCCAATGTCATTTCCATGGAAGAAACCGTTCCAGACGATCCTATATTCAATGTATCCCGAATCGTTGTAACAAATTCATCACCAAAATAGCGGTTTCCCCGGATTGTGACATTGTCAACATAGACTGATACAGTATCATTGGATATGACCCGGATAAAAAATTCCCCAAAGAGGTAATCGGGATGAAGCGTGATTGTTTGATTGTATTTGAATCGATTCCCGCCAGGTTTTGAGGTTGAAAATTTCACCGGTTTCATTTCCTCTGACGTAGACTGGGATAATCCGGATGCGACGGCGTAATATTGCCTGAAGCCCACCTCAGCCGTGGCATTACTATCCAGATAAATATCCGCCGAAAGGGTATACTGTGAGTTTTTAACCATATAGGGAATACGCTGATAAATTTCAATGGAATCGAGTTTTGAAGTCACATATTTATTCCGAAGCAGGACCTGTGCCGCATATTTGCCTTCGGTAACATAGAGGGATGAATCGGTTTTAATATAGAATGCGTTGGTATCCACAGCCTGCCAGTGGGTTGGATTAAAAACATCCCATGTTTCAAAGGAACCGTTGGACTGGAGCGTCAGATGGTCAACAGAACCTGTTCGTTTGACACCGTTCAGGGTTAAATCCCATTTTTTCAGGACACCCATCTTGGTATCGGCATAATTGTCCCGGATTGTCAATATCCAGTCACCCTTCAAAGACTCTCCATTCAGAGTTGAAAAAGGCTCATAAGGGCGGATATCTGGAAAGAAGGGTGGCAGTGATTCTGTCATTGGATTTTCACTCTCGTCAGTAAGTACCAGCGGCATTTTAATCCCGAAATTTCCCGTAAAGAGGTCTTCGTGGGAATTTATTTTATCGAAAACAACCTCCGGTTTGTAATAGACGGGATTCCCATGGACATCCGTAATAGTGTAGACATCTTTAAAATCATGATGTTCACTTTTATAAATCCGGTATCCTTCAAAATCATTCCATTTTTCCGGAGACGAGGGATAAAGCATTTGCCTGACTGTATCGATGTGATTTTCCGCTTCGGTTCCCCAGTAAAGTGTTACTTTTCCATTTCCCGGAACGGCATTCAGGCCGGGAGAATCCGGTGGCACGGGGTGGATTGACTGGGCCCACAGAGCGGCATACAGGGTTATAATAATAATGGCTGTTGCTATTGTAAAACGCTTCATCTTCATTCCTTATTTTATCACAGCAAATTTGCCGGTATATGTTTTATCGGAGAATGGAATTGAGACCTGAAAAATATATATACCATAGGCGATTTCAATTTCGTCTTTAGACCGTAAATCCCAGAAAATCCGGTCTGAGATTCCGCCATCCTGTTTTAGCACCTGAACCAGATCGCCCCGGACTGTATATATTCGGATTGTGGCGTTTTGCGGTACATTGATAAAAGCGATTCTCCGGTCTCCCCTGCCGACCAGCGAGCTGGCAGCCGCAGCAGAACCACGGAATTCCCAGCTGGCAGCCGCGTAATACGGGTTGGGAACCACTTTCACCCGGTCAAGGGATTCTTCCGCCTGTTCTTCATGCACTACAGGCCCCTGTACAGAAAAGTGAAAGATATCCTCTTTTGTAAAGGGACGCTTGAAATGAAAGGCATACTCATCATTCGACACGGAAGAAATATCTCCTGAGAAGCTGATTTCCCAGGTGGGATAATTGATGCCATTGTCAAGCTGCCGAAGAATTATGATTTTATCATCCTGTGAAAGCCCGGCAGGTACCTGATCATCATAAGCAAATTTCAGAGGATACGGTGACCCTGTATTCAACAAACTGATGGTAAAATCTGTTGTGGATGCCGGATAAACATCATAGGCTGTGGACTGGCCGCTGACTCCGGTCATAAAAACAAATGCATCTCCATTTCGATATCCGCCGGAAGCCTGACGGATATTAACGGGAACAGTTGCCGCGCCATTCCAGCCGCTGTTTTCAGGATCCGGTTCAATTACCCAGTCATTTTCAAAAAGAATTTCGAGTCCCAGTTCATTGAACGGCAGACGATATGCCGTTGCCGGTTGCCATAGTGTTGGCAAATCGGGTTTGTTCATCGCTGTTCCAATTTCCGGCAACAGGGATTGAGGCAGCATCACCTGTTCCTGTAGCGAAACCAGTGTATCGGGGACAGAGGTTGTCACATCAATCAAATACCAGCCCGTTGTGATTTGGGTGAGAGCTTCTGCGGGATCCAGGGCATTATAGTCGGGTTCACCGTCATCAGGATATTGATTTCTGTTGATATCATCAACAGAATCTGCCGGTGTTTCAAACCAGTTTCCGTTGTTATCATACAGGTCATGTGAAGTATCCACAAAACGGATTTCAAGCTCACGGGTCTGCCCGTTCCACGCATCCGGCAGCATAGAGGAATTAATCACATTCACCCGGACATTGCCGGAAGCGGTCCCTTGTGAATGAGTTACCGACCCGGTAATATGTCCGGGTTCGTAGCCGGATACATAGCCTCCGGGACGGATTACAACCACATTGGTCCCTAAATTCCAGGAACTACCGGAGTAGACAGCCCGTTTGGAACATTCCGCAGGTGGAATACCCAGATGGCTTCCGCCACGGTCATAGGAAACAACGGCATAGACGTACATCTTTCCGTTTTCAACAGTTGTATCTGTCCAGCTATGGGTAATCCCCTTGTTTTCTTCAAGACCGTTATCATCATCACCCAGGTAAAATGAAATACCGCCGGAAATGTTGAGATCTCCCACATAATTTCCTTTGATATTGTTCACTAAGTCGAACTGAACCATGGGTTTATAAAACTGTTTATTTCCGTAGGCATTTGTAATTGTGTTGATATCGTTGAAACCTTCAACCGTAGCCCTGTAAATCCGGTATCCTTCGAAGTCGTACCCCAGCCAGGGATCCAGGGAATATTCTGCCAGATCATCCCAGTAGAGGGTCACCTGCTCATCCCCGGGAACCGCTTTCACCATTGGAGTTTCAGGGGGACGGGTAAAGTTGTAGTTTTCGTCATATATTTGCTGGGCAACCTGTTTGTTTTTATACATTTCCGCTTCATCATTCCCGTAGACCAGGCCGAGGGAAAAGCGTTCTGTTTGTCCTTTCCGGATGGGGAAATATCCCGCTCCGTAAATAAAATCACCATCCACCGGTTCCAGACTGATTTCATCATAGTTACCCGGCTGCATCCGGTTCCACAAACCGCCCGGACTGCTGATATCCCAGTTATAATCATCATTCATCCGGACTTTGCCAGGCGGTGTAAAATAGTTGAAAGACGTCAGACCGATCTGATCTGATTCATCAATATCCGTGGCATCCAGATTGGGTTCGCCCGGTGTGGGTAAACCGTCCCCTTCGCCTTCATCACGGGTACCGGGTTTGCCGTCCGCTCCCACATCATCAGTCGCCGGATCCCAGTCACCATCATTATCAATGCCGTCATCCCGGGATTCATCGATCATCAGGTTATCCAAACCCGCCCCGGTGAAATAATCTATATACCTCAAGGGCGGTTTGGGGGTGACTTCCGCCCTCAGGGGTTTGATGCGGTATAAGTAGTGGGCATTGTAGTTTTCATCAATTAAACCATCAAAATCATCATCAATAAGATTGCCAATGATTTCTTCGTAATTCACCCCCGGGTTTATTGTCATGCTTCGTCCCTGAGTAGTAACCGTCAGGGGAAGTTCTTCAATGATTTTGACTTCCCGTTCATAAGTTTCCCCGTCAATCAGAACAATCTGATCACCGATATCAAAAGTGACCGGATCGAAATCCTCTTCGGTAAACTGGGGAGCCGGCGCTGTATGTTTTTGAAAATCCCCATCATTATCAATGCCGTCGTAAGGGTTCCCCGGAGATTCCAGGTATGCATATCCAACGTATCCTACAGGTCCGTCGAAACAGGGTGAGTAGGCCGGCGGGGCATCCCAGCTGTAGCACATATTCTCTTCCATATCGAAATAAGAAAGATCATCCTGAGCATCGATGTGATCATTACAACGTCCTCCGCTCAGGGTCCCCACAACCATACCAAAACTGGCTTTATTGTAATCCCAGTCCGAAAAATTTTCAATTTCATACAGCCAGAAAATCATGTCCTGCGCCATGAAATGGGCCCATTGCATGGCCCGGACCTTAACACGCAAACCTAAGCCGAAGCGTGATGTGTTTGTACTGTCAGGAAGAAAAACCAGTTGACCGGTCCCGTTTTTCTCGTAATTGAATTCAAAATCACTGGCATCATCCATATAGAAAAAGGTTTCTTCATCGGCGGTGGATATCCCCCGGCCAAAATATCCGTTCCATTCAGGGATTCCGTTCACATCCACCCAGTCCGGGTGATCAGGCCAAAACCATGGCCAGGTATCAGGCTTTCCGTCACCGTCCAGATCGAGATCAGTTGCCAGGGGGACATAATCCTGATTGGGATCGGCAAATCCGGGGAGAGGTTCAAAAGTCCAGGACATGTTTGAAGCACCTCCGGGGCCGTCTGTTGCTCCTCTCGGCCCGTCATTGGTCCCAACATAATACACTGTGTCCTGATATATAAGATGCATCAGTGAATCAGGATAAATATTTAAGGACTTGCAACTGTAAAAATAGCGGCTCACATTGTAATCGATTCCCTTTATTCTGATAGTATTGGGTGTAATGACTTTCACCGTATCCTTATTCGCATTCAAATATGTCTGAGCATCGATAATTTCATATTCCACACCATCCAGGACAGCTATTGAATTTTCATCAATTTCCGCTTTCTTTTCCCATTTCCGGGGAAGTTCAACGCCAACCAGTATGGACACGTCGCCGATGTAGCTGTTCCCGCTGCCGATGGGCCATTCCCCTTCCGGCGAACTTCCGGTAATATCTCCACCGACAACGCCGTAATTGTAGAAAAGAGTACGTACCTTATTTCCGGCAATAATCCCCGATTTCCGGGCTGTACGATCCCCCATGAGATGATCCAGTGAATTTTCTTCTGCAGGAAGAACCGTTGTCAGTCCCAGAAGAACAATAAGAACAATAAGAAGGAAAAAACGCTTTTTACTTGAATATTTCATAGTATTCTCACAAATCAAATTGAACACCAGCAACGACACGTCTCGGATGACTGAAATCGGTGGGCTGTATCAGATGCTCCCTGAGATCGTTAATCATTTTACTGGCTTGTGTTTCACTGTATTTATTTTCCAGGGTCGTATAAGTGGCACGTCCCGTATCGTCAAAAACATTATATTCATTCATCGTATCGAACAAATTGCTGACTCTGACATAGAGATTAAAATTTATTCCTGCAAAATTCAGAGTTTTGTCAAATCGCATATCAACATTTGTTTTTGCCGGTTTGACACCTGTATTGGCAATTTGCGTCAGCTGAACCAGCTCAAGATTTCCAATGGTATAAGGCATCCCTGTAGACCATTTGGCAATAATTCCCACATTCCAGTTTCCCGGGACACCGATATTGGTGGTGACATTCAGGGTGTGCCGCTGATCGTGTCCCAGGGGAATCAGTTGTTTCTCAGGGGTCATGTTATTATTGATGGCGTTGTATGCCGCGTTCCGGTCCACCGAAACCCCTTCTGCCACCTGATAGGTATAATCCAGAAAGGCACTGAAATAGTTTGAATACCTTTTTTCCAGCGAGATTGTAATTCCTTTGATTTCAGCATAGTCGTTATTGCTGTAAATGGAATACATGGTACCTTGCTGATAGGTCTCAATAATTTTATCCCCGCTCTGTAGATTTCGGATATCCCGGTAAAAAATGTCCAATTGGAGTTTTATATCATTGGAAATCTGCTGCTGCAGCCCGATTTCATACTGATTGGTCCGTTCAGGTTTCAGATCGGCATTTCCCATTTCACCCTGGAGCCCCGTACCGGTTCCCATCTGATATAGGGGGTTTTTATAGAGTTTATCCATCAGGGGCATCTGAAGGAATTGACCGAAGGAAACATGGATGGAACCCCGGTCCGATATGGGATATCCGAATCCGATCCGGGGAGATATCTGGTACTTTCCTTCCACATCC
>JAGGVO010000015.1 GCA_021157965.1 Candidatus Neomarinimicrobiota bacterium | reverse complement strand
GCGCCACTTTGTGGCGTTCAATTGATTTGCTTCGCTCAGTATTCAAATATTGCTAAGCAGTGTTCAAAACTCTCTGCGTATCAGCGAGCTCTGCGGGAGGGAAAATTTATCATTCAAAGAAACGGAGTTTCTTATGTATTATATCGCCGTATACGTCCCCGAATCCCATACAGAGGCCGTTAAAAAAGCCATGTTTCAGGCAGGGGCCGGAAAAATCGGTCGCTATGATTCCTGTGCGTGGGTTACAAAAGGAAGCGGACAGTTCAGACCTTTACCGGGAAGCCATCCCGAAAGAGGAGTCCACATGAAAGTTGAAACGGTTGCTGAATATAAAATCGAACTGGTATGCGATGATCAATATGTGAAACCGGTCATTGCCGCCCTGGCAGAAAGTCACCCCTATGAAGAACCGGCCTATCATGTGATAAAACTTGAGGACATATAATAATACGTAATGTACAATTAATTAGTCTGTATTCATGGTAAGTTGTTCTGCAATTGTTTCCTGATCCACCTTCAGCCAGACATCATTCTCTTTAAAATCATTCAGGTTAATAAGAAGCCGCGTGTCATCCAGTACATGCAATTGATTCACCGGGTAGTGATATGCCATGTATTCCGAACCCATGGGACGTATCAGGACGATCTGCTTCTCACCTTCCTGACCGTTATTGGTTCCCTCGTACAGTAACATTTCATCCGGTTCCAAATGGTTGGAGACACGGAACATGTATTTGAGGATTTCCAGAGTTACATCATCAAAACCATCGTCAATAATGCGGATTTTTTCCAGGAAATCGGGGAAATTGTACACCGAACGAAGGATATAATCATCCCCCATGGCTTTTACCAGTCCCAGGGATTCCGGATCAAATTCCGGTACATTCCCGTTTTCGTCCGGATACCGGAGAAGAATCATCATTTTTTTATTCAGATCGTGGTAGATCATATCGAATTTTACAAAGACTGCAGACTGACATGCTTCACAAACCATGGTTGTCAGGTCACCATGTATCAGTTTTTCTTTCAGTTCGGGATTTTTGGAAGCGTTCAGACTGTCCCACACCTCAAACGGCTGCTGGTGTCCGCAGGTCGGACATGTGATTTTTTCCTTATGTGAACTGCTCATCAAACCCCCTCATATTTTTTGAGAATATACAATACTGACAGGGATAAATCACGGGAGAATTCTTAGAGCATTGGAATTTTGGAAACGAGCGTAGCGAGTCTTGAACGGGTATTCCAGCACCTGCAGCGTTCAATCTCCCGGATTGAAGTCCGGGGCTGTCAATCAACCAATCCTTTTTTGGAAGTTAGAAGTTAGAATTTAGCGTCGCTACGCGGCTGGTGTGTTTGCGTGGATTAACGGGTGTTGGGACTTGGAAACTGTCGACTGATGACTGTCGACTAACGACTGATGACTACCGACTGCCGACTCAATCAAATCAATCTTCCGTTCCTAATCCTCCTTATCATACGTAAATTATCTCTTATGACGGATAAGGAAAAACTCACACCTCTCATGCGGCAATATAAAGCGGTGAAGGCGAAACACCCGGATAAGGTGGTACTTTTCCGCATGGGGGATTTTTATGAGACATTTGAAAACGATGCCAGGATCGCAAGCCGTGTGTTGGGGATCACCCTGACCAAACGGAGCAACGGCAAGGCGGCGGATACTCCCCTGGCAGGTTTTCCACACCACGCACTGGATACCTACCTGCATAAACTTCTGAAAGCGGGACTCAAGGTGGCCATCTGTGAGCAACTGGAAGATCCTAAACATGCCAAGGGATTGGTAAAACGGGATATTACAGAAATTGTCACTCCCGGCACGGCAGTAAATGACAAGTTTCTGCAAAGCGGTGAGAACAATTTTCTCGGTGCTCTATGGCTTGGTGAAAACAGTGCCGTTCTGGCTCTGTCCGATATATCCACCGGGGATTTCTTTTTCCTGAGGGATTCCAAAGAGAAAATCCGGGACTATTTCAACGCCCGTCCACCGTCAGAACTTCTCTACAGTGATGAACAGCAGGAAAAGATAAAATCTTTTGTTCCCCATTACGGTGGATTGAATACACCCCTTCCGGATTGGATTTTCGATACGGTTTACGGCCGGGAGCAAATCAACGGGCATTTTCGCACGCACTCCCTGAAAGGACTGAGCCTGGAAGAGGGGAGTGGAGAAATCCGGGCTGTCGGAGCGGTGCTTCATTATATCAAAGAGAATTTTCAACGCCAGTTAGCCCATATTACATCAGTCCGGCGGATCCACCTGAATGAATATATGGGACTGGATCAGTATACGATCCGAAATCTGGAGATTTTCAAACGCCTTTCCGGTGAAACGGGGGAGGGGACCCTTATCCATGTCCTGGATCAGACACACACGTCCATGGGAGCCCGCCTTTTAAGGAACTGGCTTCTGCAGCCCCTGCAGGATATCCAGAGAATTGAAAGGCGCCTGAATTATGTCTCTCACTTTTTGGATCAGCCCAAACTTCTTGAGGATATCAACGCCATCCTCCGGGAGATACCCGATATGGAGCGTTTAACTGCCCGTTTGAGCTCGGGGAAAATCAATCCCCGGGAGATTGTCCAGTACGGAAAGGGGATGGAGCACTGCCTTACCCTGGGAAATTTGATGCAAGGCCGGTTGGATTTTTCCCTGAGCAATCCGGAGGATTTACAGGCCGTGGCTGAAAAAATTCGGAATGCCTTTGAAGAAAATCCACCGGTGCAGATTTCAGACGGCTACGTTTTCAAAGATTCCTGGCATGAGGATTTGAAAACTCTGCGGGATATTGCCTATCACGGGAAGGATTTCCTTCTGAATCTTCAGAATTCCGAACGGAAACGCCTGGGGATTCCCAGCCTGAAAGTGAGTTACAATCGGGTTTTCGGATACTATATCGAAATTACTAAAGCTCATACCGGGAAGGTCCCCGAGGATTATATCCGGAAACAAACACTGGTTAACTCGGAACGTTATATTACGCCGGAATTGAAAGAATACGAGGAGAAAATCCTTACGGCAGAGGAAAAACTTCTGGAATTGGAATCCCGCCTTTTCAGGGAATTTGCCGATGACCTGATGCGGTCCATTGAATTAATACAAACCAATGCCCGGATTGTGGCGGAGCTGGATGTGCTGGCCTGTTTTGCCGAACTGGCATCCCGGTACCAATGGGTCCGTCCCGAAGTAACCGAAGAGACATCCCTCGAAATCAAAGGGGGTACCCACCCTGTGGTGCAATCCCTGCTGCCTCCGGGGGAATCTTTTATCCCGAATGATGTATACACCGATACGGAAACCGATCAAATCCTCATCATTACCGGTCCCAATATGGCCGGAAAATCCACTTATCTGAGACAAATCGGCCTTATTGTCCTCATGGCCCATATCGGATCCTATGTGCCGGCCGTGAGTGCCCGCATCGGTCTGGTGGATAAGATATTTACCCGTGTGGGAGCCAGCGATAACCTGGCCTTTGGCGAAAGCACCTTCCTTACGGAAATGATCGAAACAGCCAACATTCTCAATACGGCCACGCGGCGGAGTCTGATCCTCCTGGATGAAATCGGACGAGGGACAAGTACCTACGACGGACTCTCCATTGCCTGGGCGGTAGTGGAATATCTCCACAATTCGCCGGATGTGGCAGCACGGACCCTCTTTGCGACACACTACCACGAACTGACGGAACTGGAGAAAATCCTGGAACGGCTGAAAAATTATAATGTGGCGGTCCGGGAATACGGGGATCAGGTTGTTTTTCTCCGGAAAATTATTCCCGGGGGCGCCGATAAATCCTACGGCATCCATGTAGCCCGGATGGCGGGCATTCCCCTTGAGGTGGTGAACCGGGCAAAAGATATCCTCTATGGACTTTCAGGCAGTGATCACACACTCCCGAACGGCCAAAGGATGGTGAAACCCTCGATCAAAGGCGCAGAACAGGCCATTCAGCTCAGTATTTTTGAAGCGGAGGAACATGAGGTCCTCAAGGAAGTTAAAACCATTAAAATTGAAGAAATGACACCTTTGGAAGCACTGCAAAAACTCAATGAACTTAAGAAAAAACTCTAAAACCCTTTCCATCTTTGCCGGGCTGCTCCTCGTGGTAAGCTCATTGTCCGGGAAATCCCCCTTTCGATCCTACGGGAATGAACATCTGGAACTCACCGGCGGACCGGGAGGCAGTGTGTTTGGACAGTTGTGGGGACTTTATCATGCCGGAAGTGACAACGTGCGGTACAATCCCCTGGCACTGGAGTCGGATAACAACCACCAGTTGTTTCTTTTTCATTCCCTGCTTTATAATCAGCTTGTGACAGCATCCAGTGGAGCGTATGCATTCACCTTTTTTAAGGATAAACCGGCGGGATTTATGATATCCCGTGTGGGAGTGGACCATATTCCCGATACGCGGAATGCCTTGCTGGATTGGGGAAGTGACGGAATGCCCGGAACCGGGGATGAAGGAGAGGGAAACGGTCTGCTGGATTTGGGAGAGCGATTGGATTATAATCAGGTTTCTTATCACTCATCGGGCATTACCACCCTTGCCCTTGGGACTGCTTTAAGGGAAATCGGCGGATTTGAAACCGGGATGACAATCCAGGCCATCATGATGAATCTCATTGCCGAAAACGGATTTGGACTGGCTTTTGATCTTTATGCCTATAAAAAAGGGGACAGACTTCATAGTTTATATGCCGTCAGGCAACTTCCCACAGGTGTGACGGCATTTTCAGATGGTTCGGTACAGCTTTATACACCCTATCTTGAAAGCGCCTGGAGTATGCCGCTGACAACCGGACCTTTTCTGTTGAATCCGGGGCTTACACTGCGGTATACACCGGGATATCAACGGGAGGAAGGGATAAACTTTGATGCCCTGGGAAATCTGAATCTCCGTCCCGGACTGCTGATAGATTACCGCAATCTCCTCTTTCTGGGCACGGCTTACGATTCTCGAAATGTCTTTTCTCTCTTTACAGCCATATCCCTCGACGCTTTGACACTGGAATATGCCTTCAGGATGCACAGCCATGAGCTCTTGGGAAACAGCCATCTGGTGGCTATTTCCTTTAATCCGGATTTTTTACTTGAAGAGAGTTGAGAATGGAACTCCTCAATACGACTGGTCTTTCAATATTTTTTTGGACAGGCCGTTGAGTGTTACATTGCAGAAAAGCGGAAGTTAGAACAAACCATGCTGCTTTAAGCTTATCTATCTGTCCACTTTTTTTGTAGAAAGTCCGCTTTGAGTGGTTAGAAGTTTATGGCTTTACAGGTTCAAAAGTTCACGAAATCATGGATTTTTGTTATGGTCTCACTGTCTCCTCTCCTCGTCACTCTGCCGCCCCATTTCCCGGGGAACATCATAACAGAGAAAATTACAGAAGATAAGGTGGTATTAAATATAAATATGAAATATTGAGAATATATTGCTTTATTTGTCCTCGAGTAAGGTAAATCATTATTGTAAAAGACAATGTCATCAATTCATGATAAAAAATTTGAAATATTTGCCTGAAAAACTGTACATTGATATTGAATCATGATAACAGGAGGGATGATATGAAAAGGAAAAGTATTGTATTAAGTCTTATTTTTTTTACTTCAGTGGCTTGGGCACAGGAAGGAATGAATCTTACCAAAGCTATTGGATTTGGCGGCGGACTGATTAGTGGTTCTGGCTTTTCGTACCGCAAGATTGATGAGAAAAGCGGTTATCAGATCAATAGCGGACTCGTGGGTTGGAACCAGCATGGAGAACTTACAGCTGAAGATGAATTGTTTCACTTCGATTACGTTGTCACGGAGTATGCCTCGAATATGTACGTCAATGGAAATATCGGTATCAATTTTTATAAAACACTCCGTAAAGCAAAGAAATCCACGCTCTATCTTTTGTATGGATCAGCCATTTATATTGAGGCTGAAGAAGAAGTCAGCCGAAAACACCAAAACGGCCAGTATATTTCTGAGGAAGAATCTACATGGGACAACGATATACGGGTAAATGCCGGTGCCGGATTTGGCTTTGAATACAATATCACCAAAAATATCCATGTGGCTCTGGAATGGCCTCTCACTCTTTCTATCAGTGGAGATTCGGAATTTGAAATTATCATGTACATACCTCAGGGTGGAATACATTATTATTTTGAGTGATGATTTTGGTATTGGGGAAGAGCAATGATTTATACATACAAGCTATGCTTTCTCTACAGTTCCAGACTTCAATCGGGGGAGATATGGGGCGAGGAAGCATGATATATTAAAAATAATATAATCTTGATTTTTACCAGTGTAGGATTTATTTTATCCCCGGGGGTGTGTACACATAAGAATCTTCCTATATAGGAACAACAGAATTTATGAATATACAACCCCCCCCTTACTTATAAACCGATGAAACCTTCAACCTTTCAACTTCTGAATGTCTCAACCTTCAAAAGTAATTGTATGAACACATGATGGTATGTAAATTATACGAAGTTTGAAAATTGACACCGCAACGATGAGAGAAAAACTGAAATACAATGACAGAAACAATAAAGATTACCCTTCCTGACGGCAGTATTCAGGAGTTTCCCATAGGATCGACCCCTTACGATGTGGCTTTATCAATCAGCGAAGGACTCGCAAGGAACTGTCTTGCTGCAAAAGTGAACGGTAAACTGATTGATTTGAAGCGGCCTTTGCAGGATGATGCGGAAATACTGCTGATTACCTATAAATCTCCTGAAGCCCACAATATCCTTCTCCACAGTACGGCTCATATTATGGCTCAGGCGGTTCAACGACTTTTCAAGGATGTGAAAGTCACTATCGGACCGGCTATCGAAAACCGGTTTTATTACGACTTTGATGCCCCGGTCCCTTTTACCGAAGATGATTTGGACAAAATTGAAAAGGAAATGGAAAGAATCATTTCCGAAGATTTTCCGGTTACCCGCCGGGAAGTCACCCGTGATGAAGCCATCCGTTTCTTTGAAAAACTGGGCGAGACCTACAAAGTGGAGATTATTCGTGAGATTCCGGAAGATGAGGTGTTGTCCATCTATACCCAGGGAGAATTTTCAGATCTTTGCCGTGGCCCCCATATCCCCTCGACAGGGAAAATTCCGGCCTTCAAACTCTTAAATGTGGCCGGTGCCTACTGGCGTGGTGATGAACGGAATAAAATGCTTTCCCGGATCTACGGGACGGCCTTTTCCGATAAAAAAGGGCTCAAAAAGTATCTGAATTTTCTGGAAGAAGCCAAAAAACGGGATCACCGGAAGCTTGGAAGGGAATTGGATCTTTTCGATTTTTCTGACCGGATTGGGCAGGGACTCACTTTATGGTTTCCCAAAGGGGCAACAGTCCGGAAAATTATTGAGGATTTCTGGCATGCAGAGCACCGGAAAGCCGGTTATGAACTGGTCCAGACACCCCATATCGGCAAGGCGGAGCTCTGGGAAACCTCCGGACACCTGGGCTTTTATAAAGATTCCATGTACAGTCCCATAGAGGTGGAAGGTCAGGATTATTACTTAAAACCTATGAACTGTCCCTTTCATATCATGATATACAAGCGCCGTCAGCATTCATACCGGGATCTTCCTGTTCGATATGCCGAGCTGGGGACGGTATACCGCTATGAAATGTCCGGTGTATTGCATGGACTCATGCGGGTCCGTGGATTTACTCAGGATGATGCCCATATCATCTGTACACCGGATCAATTAAATTATGAAGTGGAAAAACTCATCCAGTTTTCCTTTGATTATTTGAAAACCTTTGGATTTACGGAATTTAAAGTTTACCTCTCTACCCGGCCTGAAGGAAAATCCGTCGGCGATCCGTCTGACTGGGAAAAAGCCCAGGAATCCTTGAGCTCATCCCTGAAAAAAAAGGGTGTCGATTTTGAAGTGGATGAGGGCGGTGGCGCTTTTTATGGTCCTAAAATTGATATCAAGATCAAGGATGCTATCGGCCGGCTGTGGCAATGCACCACCATCCAGTTTGATTTTAACGAGCCGGAACGATTTGACATGGAATACACCGGCACGGACGGAAATAAACACCGGCCTTTTATGATCCACCGGGCAATTATGGGATCCCTGGAACGCTTCATCGGGATTCTCATTGAGGATACTGCCGGTCATTTTCCCATGTGGCTGGCACCCGTCCAGGTGAAACTTCTGCCCATTGCGGATCGCCACCTGGAATATGTCCGCGAAATCGCCGATTCTCTCTTTGAAAAGGGAATTCGGGTGGAAATTGATGACCGTCAGGAGAAAATTGGGGCAAAAATTCGTGATGCGGAATTGAATAAAATCCCATTTATGTGTATAATTGGAGATAAAGAAGTGGAAGACCGCCTGATCAGTATCCGGCAGCACCGGAAAGGCGACCAGGGATCGCTCCGTTTCGATGAATTTATCGATAGGATGCAGGATGCATCAAGACCTGAATATACGGAATAGGTTCGGGTCCGCCTGTTAACCAGAAACAAAGGAGAGACTATTTCGAAAAAAGATGACAGCCAACGAATCAATCAGGAGATTCGTGCTCCAAGAGTCCGACTCATTGGAGAAAACGGCAATCAAATTGGTATCGTAAGCATACAAGAGGCGCTCAGAGAAGCTGAAAAAAGAGATTTGGACCTGGTGGAAATCTCACCGGATGCCAATCCCCCTGTATGCAAGATACTTGACTTCGGAAAGTATAAGTATCAACAGCACAAGCACGAGAAGGAAAACCGGAAGAAACAGCACGTCGTACAGATGAAAGAGATCCGGTTCAGACCCGGGATTGATGTCCACGACATCGAGACCAAAGCCAAAAAGATCCGCAAGTTCATTGAAGACGGATCCAAGGTGAAAATAACGGTCATGTTCCGGGGGCGGGAAATGGCTCACAAAGAATATGGACACAAAGTCCTTGAGGTGGTGAGCGAACAATTGTCGGATATTGCCCGCATGGAAAGTGAACCATCTCAGGAAGGCCGTTTCTTAACGGCTTATCTCGTCGCCAAATGAAAGGAGTCGCATTCAATGCCCAAAATGAAGACAAATCGCGGTGCCGCAAAACGCTTTAAAGTGACAGGCACCGGAAAAATCAAACGCGTGAAAGCTTACGGCAGTCACCTTCTCACATCCAAGACCACGAAGCGTAAACGCTCATTGAGAAAACCCACGGTTGTTTCAAGTGCTGAAAAACGTCGGGTAAAACGGATGCTGGGAATTTAAAGGAGGTGAAATATGCCAAGAGCAAATAGTTCTGTACCAAGACATCGTCGCCATAAAAAAATACTGAAAATGGCAAAAGGCTACTGGGGTGCCAGAAGCCGTCTGTATAAAACTGCAAAAGAAGCCGTCGAACGGGGCTGGTTGTATGCCTATCGCGACCGCCGGCGTAAAAAACGGGATTTCCGCCGTCTGTGGATTACCCGTATCAATGCCGCCGTCCGTCAGTACGACATGTCCTACTCTGTGTTTATTCACAAACTGCAGGAAAACAACATCAAACTCAACCGGAAACAACTGAGCGAAATGGCAATTCGTGAACCTCAGAGTTTCAAGAAGCTGGTGGAATCACTTAAGTAGAAAAACACGTTTATGACACTTCTGAAAAAAATCAATAATGTTCGGGATCAGTTTAAAACTGATCTCGAACGTATTAGTGACTTAAAAAGCTGGGAAGACCTGAAAAACATTTATCTGGGGCGAAAAGGCATTGTAAGCAAACTCTTTTCCCGGATCGGGGAAGTTGCACCCCAGGAGCGGAAGGCTATCGGACAGGCTTTGAACAGCCTGAAAAATGAGCTTCAAAATCAGGTGGATTTTCTCTATCAGACTTTACAGGAAAAGGTGGATGAAGAGCATTATGTAGATTATACCCTTCCCGGTTTTCCCTTTTTTAAAGGTACCCGTCACCCCTTAACACAGGCCATTGACGAAATGTTGTCTATTTTTTCACGACTGGGCTTTGATATTGCCTATGGTCCTGAAGTGGAGACAGACTGGTACAATTTTTCATCCCTGAATCTGCCTCTTAATCATCCTGCCCGGGATATGCAGGATACTTTTTATGTAGATGAGGGGGTTATGCTCAGGACCCATACGTCCCCGGTCCAGACCCGTTATATGACTCAGCATAAACCGCCGGTCCGGATTGTGGCTCCGGGAAGGGTTTACAGGAATGAAGCCATCAGTGCCCGGAGTTATTGTATGTTCCATCAAATCGAAGGCCTTTATGTGGATAAAAACGTTACCTTTGCTGACCTGAGGGGAACTTTGGAACTTTTCAGTAAAATGTATTTCGGTCCTGATGCCCGGATTAAATTCCGCACCAGTTTTTTCCCATTTACCGAACCTTCGGCCGAGGTGGACGTTTCCTGCTTTCTCTGTAAAGGGAAAGGATGCCGTGTTTGTAAAAATACAGGCTGGCTGGAAATTCTGGGATGCGGGATGGTGGATCCCAATGTTTTTAAGGCGGTAGGTTACGACCCGGAAGAGGTAACCGGGTATGCTTTTGGTCTGGGCGTTGATCGCGCAGTCATGCAAAAGCTGGATATCCATGATATTCGTATGCTGTTTGATAATGATGTCGAATTTTTAAAGCAATTCTGATTCGACATACCGAATATGGAGTTTTACAGTGAAAGTTGATCTGAACTGGCTTCAAGATTATGTAAATATAGATAAACCTCTTGAAGAAATCTGTGACCTGTTAACAGAGGCGGGACTCGAATGTCGCATTGTAGCGTCCGGTCCGAATGTTTCCGATGGTGTGATTGTCGGAGAGGTCCTGTCCGTAGAAAATCACCCAAATGCCGATAAATTGTCTGTTTGTTATGTAAATACCGGTGAAGATAAACCGGTTCAAATTGTGTGTGGTGCCCCGAATGTAGCTGCTGGACAAAAAGTCCCGGTTGCAACGGTGGGGACGACCCTGGCCCCCGGATTCACCCTGAAAAAAGCAAAGCTGAGGGGTGTAACGTCCAATGGGATGATTTGTGCCGAAGATGAACTGGGACTTTCCGGGGATCACTCGGGAATCATGGTTCTTGATGAATCCTGTGAGATTGGAAAATCCCTGAATGATTACCTTCCCAAAACAGTGATTCTGGATATTGATTTAACGGCAAACCGCCCCGATTGTATGTCCCATATCGGTGTTGCTCGTGAAATTGCTGCATTGACCGGTAAAACCCTGAAAATTCCTGATATTACACTTCAGGAATCCGGACCGGAGATACATACCCTGGCCCGGGTGGATGTACCCGCTTCAGACGGCTGTCCACGGTATACCGCCCGCGTCATCCGGAATGTTAAAATCGGACCCAGTCCGGACTGGCTGAAGAAACGCATCGAAGCGATTGGATTGCGGCCGGTCAACAATGTGGTGGATGCATCCAACTACGTTTTGCATGAAACGGGACACCCGCTCCATACCTTTGACTATGATAAACTGGCTGAACACCGGATCGTCGTCCGTTATGCGGAAGAAGGGGAGACATTTGAAACCCTGGACCACAAAAAACGAACCCTTTCAGAAAATGTTTTATTGATTTGTGACGGGGAAAAACCTGTCGCCATGGCCGGTATTATGGGAGGACTCCATTCCGAAATTTCTGATGATACGGTGAATGTTTTGATAGAAAGCGCCTATTTTGATCCGCCTACGATCCGTAAAGGTTCTAAACAGCAGCTGCTTTCCACTGATTCATCCAAGCGTTTTGAAAGGGGAACGGACCCCAATGCAAATTGTGTATATGCTCAGGATCGCCTGGCATCGCTGATCCTTGAACTGGCAGGAGGGAACTGTGCAAAAGGGATGATTGATGTCTATCCGGAGAAGATTGAGCCGCTTCTCATCACCATGCATTTTGACAGGCTGAAGAAAATCACATCCCTGGATGTCCCACGGGAAACCTGCCGGAGAATCTTTGAATCCCTGGAAATTGCTGTTCAATCGATGGATGATAAATCCATTACAGTCCTTGCACCTACATTCCGTCCGGATTTGAAACGGGAAATAGATCTGATTGAGGAAATCGTCCGGATTTACGGACTGAACAAAATCCGGGCTAATGCACGGCTCCAGTTTTCCATGCCTGAAACCGTCGATTCGATCAATCCCTTTTTGAATAAAATTCGTGAAATCTTTATGGGATTTGGCTTTCATGAAGCCATCAGCAACTCCCTGGTTTCCCGTGATATGGCTGAAGCCGGTCTCTGGGGATATACCCCCGTAAGCCTGATGAATCCTCTTTCAGTGGATATGAATCATTTGCGGACAGACCTGATTCAGCCTCTTCTTCACAATTTAAAACTGAATGTATTCCGGAAACGGCAGCATGTACGCCTTTTTGAAATCGGGCGGGTGATGGAAAAGGATTCCTCGTCGGAAACCACAGTCCGTGAATACCAAAACCTGGGTGTGTTGATATGCAGCGATATGTGGGATCTTCACTGGATTGAAAGTCCGGCCCCGGCAGATTTCTTTTATGGTAAAGGTATCCTCACCCGTTTTCTCGGGAACCTGGGTATTTCGGATATCTCTCTGAGAAAGTCAGATTTTGATACAGACCGATATCGCATTTTAATGGATATCTATTCGGGTAAAACACGGATTGGAATAATCGGTGAATATAACCCCGAATTTCTGAATAAATACCCGCTGGAATATCCGGTGGTCATTCTGGAGCTGAAACTGGATGAGATTTTTGAACTTCGGAAAGAGGTTTTCAAATACAAACCGGTTTCACCTTATCCCTCTATGACCCGGGACATTTCCATTGTTGTTGATAAAAACATGGAATCTGAAACTCTGATGAAGGAAATTCATCAAAAAGGAAGTAAATTTCTGAAGGATGTGGTTGTCTATGATCAATTCATGGATGATCAAAAACTCACTCCCGGAAAGAAAGCCCTATCTTACCGGCTTTGGTTCCAGAGTGATGAAAGGACTCTTGAAGATCAGGACGTGGACCGCATCATGGAAAAAATATTTAACATACTGATCAGGAAATATGGAGCTCAACTCAGATAATGGACATCAGGGCTCTTGAAGAACTGGAAATCAAATTACATCTGCTGGTGGAACATCTGCAGTCTGTAAAAGAGGAGAATCTTCGCCTTCGTCAGTCCCGAAATCAACCAACCCCCGAAATCCACGAGGCTGTGAGAAAAATTCAAACAAGTCTCCGGAAAATATCGGGATGGATTGACGAGGAACTGAAAGCACAGGCGGAATTAAACCATGAGCGTGGAGAATGAAGAAAAATCGGTTGTTCTGAAAATTTATGGTCAGGACTACCCGGTGCGGGGCAAGGTGGATGTGGAGCAGTTGAAACGCATCGCCGCCCTGGTAAATGACAGGATGCACGAAGTCGGTGCCAATATGTCATCCTCCGCCGCTGTTCATAAAATAGCTGTTCTGGCGGCAATGAACATTGCCGGCGAATATCTGGAATATCGGGATGAACACGAAAGTCTTTTAGACAGTGTGGAACAAAAATCCCGGGAATTGATTCTCATGATTGACCGTTCTTTGAGCGAGACCTGATTTTATCTGCAGAGGCCCGGTTTTCCTGGTTTTAACCGGGAGATGACCGATGCTTAATATTATTATTTGTTCAACGGTATCCTTTTTAGTAGGCTTCCTGATTTACTGGCTTTATGTCCGTATTAAACTGGGAGGATTGAAAAATCATATCCAGGATATGCTGGAAAATGCCCGTAAAGAAGGGGAAAGCATTAAGAAGGAACGGATTCTGGAAGCGAAGGATGAAGCCCTTCGCATTAAACAGAATGCCGAGGAAGAGTATAAACAGAAACTCAAAGATGTTCGGGAAGCGGAAAAGGAAATCCTGAAAAAGGAGAGCAACCTTGAGCGGCGTAGTGATTTCCTCGACCAGCGGTACGACAACATTCAGAAGCAGGAGGATGAACTTCGGAAAAAGGATAAAAAACTGGAACAACGGGCTGAAGAGATCGAGAATCTGATTCGCCTGCAACAAGCCAAACTGGAGGAAATCGGCGGGCTGAGTGCTGATGAGGCTAAGGAAATCCTCATGAACAGCATGATTGAAAAAGCCCGGATGGATGCTCAGGTGAAGGTGAAGGAGATTCGGGAACAGGCTCTGCTGAATGCCAATAAGGAAGCCAAGAAAATTATCATTGAAGCTATTCAGCGCTCGGCGGCTGATCATACGGCGGAAACAACAGTGACCGTTGTAAATTTACCCAACGAACAGATGAAAGGGCGGGTGATTGGACGCGAGGGACGGAATATTCGTCACTTTGAATCACTGACAGGCGTGGAACTGATAGTGGATGATACACCGGAAGCTGTGGTCCTGAGCGGATTTGATCCCATTCGCCGTGAAACAGCACGGATAGCTCTGGAAAAATTGATTCAGGACGGCCGTATCCATCCCGCGCGGATCGAAGAAATGATAGAAAAGGCTACAAAGGAAATTGAAGAATCCATCATTCAGGCAGCTCAGGATGCACTGATGGAACTGGAACTTCCACCCCTGAATCCCGAAATGATGCATTTTATCGGCCGGCTGAAATATCGGACCAGTTATGGACAGAATGTGCTGAAACACTCCATTGAAGTGGGCTGGCTTGCAGGTTTGATGGCTGTAGAACTTGGCTTTGACGGAACTCTGGCCAAACGGGCGGGTTTTTTACATGATTTGGGGAAGGCATACGACCGAAATGTTGAAGGAACCCATGCCCTGATCGGTGGTGAAATTGCCCGCCGGAACGGTGAGAACCAGATCGTGGTGAATGCCATTGAAAGCCATCACGATGAAGTGGAAAAGATTCACCCCATTTCAGCCCTTGTTCAGGCGGCTGATGCCATCAGTGGTTCCCGTCGTGGTGCAAGGGGACAAACACTGGAAAGCTATATTCACCGGATGGAAAAACTGGAAGAAATTTCAAACGGTTTTTCCGGTGTGAGTAAAACATACGCCATTCAGGCCGGACGGGAAGTCCGTGTGATGGTGGAACAGAGCTCTGTGGACGACAGAGATGCCGATCTGCTGGCAGATGATATTGCCGGAAAAATTCAGAATGAAATGACCTATCCGGGACAGATTAAAGTGACGGTTATCCGGGAACACCGGTCCGTCAGCTATGCGAAATAAGTGAGAGGAGACACCATGAAAGCGATGCTTTTAAACGGAAAAGATGTAGCCAAATCCGTTAGAGAATCGGTAAAACAAGAGGTGGAAGCTCTGAAAAAGGAGAATATCTATCCCGGGCTGGCCGTGGTTTTAGTGGGAGAAGATCCGGCATCAAAGGTATATGTTAGAAATAAAGGCCGGACCTGCGAAAAGTTGGGGATATTTTCTGAAACTATCACCCTGCCGGAAGATGTATCCCAAAGGGAATTGAATACTATTATTGATAAACTGAACCATGATCTGAAATTCCACGGAATTCTGGTTCAGATGCCTTTGCCCAAACAGCTCAATGCTTCTGAAATCATTCACCGTATCCGTCCGGAAAAGGATGTAGACGGTTTTCACCCTGAGAATGTGGGACGGCTGATTCTGGATGAAGAGGGTTTTCAGCCGTGTACACCCGCGGGTATCATGGAAATTCTCCGTTACTATAAGATATCCCTGGAAGGGAAACATGCCGTCGTTGTGGGACGGAGCAACATTGTAGGTAAACCGATGCTGAATATGCTGTATCAAAAAAAGAAGCATGCCAATGCCACGGCAACCATTTGCCATACGCGGACTCAGGACATGGGTTCTATTACACGGATGGCGGATGTTCTGATTGTAGCAGCCGGTGTACCGGAATTTATTACCGGGGATATGATCAAACCCGGTGCGGTTGTGATCGATGTGGGCATGAACCGCGTGGATGACCCCTCAACAGAAAAAGGGTATCGCCTGACAGGTGATGTGAAATTTGATGAAGCGGCCGAGATTGCCTCTGCCATCACCCCCGTTCCCGGTGGTGTAGGCCCCATGACGATTGCGATGCTCATGGTGAATACGGTAAAAGCTGCTAAATTTCAAAACAGATAAAATCTCATGCCTGACAGAATAAAATCTTTTCCTGTCATTCACGGACAAAAATTACATGAAATATTTCAGAATACACCGGAGGATCTTTTTATTCTGGATCTGAGATCTCCGGGCCGGTATATAGAAGGACACATCCCCGGTGCTCATTCATTGCCTTTTTCACAATTAGAAAAAAAAGCTCATACCATTCCCAAGCATAAAATTGTTGTAGTATATTGCCAGAACGGACTCAAATCGTCCCTAGCCGTGGACCTTCTTAAAAAGAAGGGGATACCCCATGTCTTTTCCCTGGGAAGCCTGAAACACTGGGAGTACGAACTGATTCCTTCATAACCCGGCTTTGATGTGCCAGGTGGCTGTCAAAAAGTAATTCCTCGTAGCTGCCGGCCAGTAGACATCAATACGTGTATCGGGATCCAGATAATAATTATATCCGAAGGTTTCATATAAAGTATCAAAAACATTGTAGATTTTAGCGTCTACCGTCAGATTTCCCGCACGGGATTGAATCAATGGCAGGATTAAGGCCATATTTACAATGGTATGTGGCGATACTGCCGCTTCTTCCGTGTTTGAAAAATCGATATATTGTTTTCCGGTATATTGCAAATCCAGGTTTAGAGAATACCCCCCCAGACTGATTGTTCCGCTTATATTGGCCATGAGAGAAGGATACGCGGGAATGGTTTTTCCGGAATAATCTGCAAGGGCCCCATATCCTCCCCAACCCAGTGCATCTCCAAAAAATTCAACAAATGAATTATGTGAATAACTTACATTGGAACGCAGGGATACATGGCGGTTCAACCGGAATGCAATATCCGCTTCGATGCCCTGATGGATGGTTTTGGGTACATTCCCTTTGAGAATGTTATCGTCATCCCGGTACCGGTAATCCATGGGAATCAGCTCATCCCTGAAATCCATCCGGTACAGGTTCAAAGCAGCGGATAAGCGGTCATTGGAATAATCGATACCCAGTTCGGTATGTATCAGCCGCTCTTCTTTTACAAGCGGATCAGCATATTTAGAATCTGTCAATTGAATTGCCGGCTCGGCCTCAGGATCGGACTGGTCATAAATATCTGAATCCGCCGGTTCACGGTGGGCAGTGGAAATGTTGGCAAAGAGTGTTAACCCGTCAGCAGCTTCCCACATGATTCCAAGACGGGGATCCAGAAACAAGTACTTTAATTTGTATTCATATCCTTTAAAAGCACCAATCCGATCCTGGTTAAAAGTGTAAAAATGGGAGAGAAAACGCAGGTCAGCGAGAAAACTCAAATTTTCTCTGAGATTGTAGATGCTATGAAGATAGAAAGAGATTGTGTTTTTATAACTGTCCGAACAATAGTATTTATGATTATCCGGCGGGGAAAGGGGGATGTTTTCCAGCGATGAGACATTTCCGAAATGATCGGACTGGTAAAAACGGGCTTCTGTTCCCAGAGTAATGTCCATGTTATTGAGATGTTGCATATTATATTGAAGAAGCAGCCCCTGATAATCATTCTTTAACCATTTCTGACGGATCAGGTCTACAGAGGCTGTATCTGGTAGTATGGATGTAAGATTGTATTCTTTGACGGACTGATTGCCTTTAAACTGTTCGTAATATCCATCCCCTTTTACGGCATATAAGGTCAGGTTCAACAGGGAGGAAGTAAATTTCCGACTGTGTTGTAAAGAAACAATATGCTGTGAAAATACATCCTTGTTTGCATCGTCATAGCCACCGTTATAGGCGGGGTCGGCATAGTAATTATAGCGGCGCTCATCCCGGTTATCCAGATTATATCCATATTGAGGTGAAATTCCGTCCCAGGAAAAGTGGGTTATTTCATCGCCGAAAATCCACTCCACCCGCGTCATTTTATCCGGACTCTGTTTTTGCAATCCGGTATGGAAAGATTTTTGGGTGGTACCGCTTCCCACCCTGTATCCGGGATTGTCCATGTAACTCATCCGAGCGTAAAAATAGAGAGGTTTTGCGGCAAATGGCCTGCCGTTGTATGTGGAGGAAATTTTATAGCCCGGCAAATCAAGTCCTCCCGTCCCCATATAATTCCCATAACCGGCTGTGATGAGAAGTCCCCGGGGCAAATGGGCATAATTGGTTTCCATATTGACCGTTCCCCCGAAAACTGTAGCTCCGTTGAGAAAATTACCGGTTCCCCTTTGTATCTGAATGTTGGATACCGATGCCAGAATGTCTCCGTGATCCACCCAGTACACAGAATGGGATTCCGGATCATTTAAAGGAATACCGTTCAGCATAATGCCGATCCGATCCTGGGAAAATCCCCGAATTTTCAGATAAGAATATCCCGTACCATTTCCTGCATCGGAATAAACATATACTCCCGGTGTTTTTTTCATGACCATGGGGACATCCTGATGGGAGTAGGATGTTTGAATATCCTTCTGATCGATCGTGGAAAAGGCTACGGGTGTTTTTCCTTTGACGGCTCGGCTGGCAATAACCCGGATTTCTTCCGTCTGAAGGACATCCGGTTCCAGGATGATTTTTGTGAAAGGATTCCACAAATCAACAATCCGGTCTTCAAACTGGATATGACCGATTTTCACTTCTAAAGGCAGAGTGTCGGCCTTCACGGTGAAATATCCGTCCGGATCTGTAATAGTTCCCAGATCTGTCCCCTCTATTGAGATGTTTACATAGGGTACCGGTTCACCGGTCACCGAAGATAAAATAAGTCCCTCAAGTGTTTCGGCGTGAACCCTATTACTGATTAAAAGAATGATGGCGATGATAAGATGATGAGCTTTCATGTTTTCCTCCGCCGGTATTATCCGTTTCAGGTTCAAGGGTTTGCTCTCAGCCGCCCTTTTTAGGACAGCACCCCTAACATTTCATTTTGAATATAAGGATTTCCTGACTATAAAACAAAGACCTGCCCGTTACAGGTGTTATAAAGTGATTTTACATACCGGTTTCTTCCGATATTTCTGTCATGGCATCGATGGCAAGCTGTATAAATTCCGATTCTTCCATGGAAGTGTGCGGGGGGACATCGGCAATGAATTCCCGGTTTATGGAGGCGGCAAAGGATTTATCTTTCAATTTTTTCCGGATAGATTTGGGTTTTGTCCCTTCAAGTTTTCCACCGGGTTTCAGCAATACATAAGCCGATATAATGCCGGTAATGTTTTCCGCACCGGCCAGGCAATAATCAAGGAGGGTTTCCCGCTTGGGCCGCCGGCTATCCAACCCTTCGGTATGGGATAGAATGGCCTTGAACATAGAGGGAATGTTATATCCTTCGTCTTTGAGGATTTCCAGGGTTTTATACCCGTGTTGACTGTAATCGCCTTTGCATACATCCATGTCCAGGTCGTGCAACAGTCCCGTAATACCCCAGAAATCTTCATCTTCATTTAAAACCCGGGCCAAATGACGCATGATGACTTCAGTTTCCCGGGAATGCTTTCTCAGATAATCTGTCTTCAGATATTTGTTAAATAGTTTCTGAGCTTCATCATAAGTCATCGTTTCTTTCAATGGACAGCCTCCTTTTTAACAGATATGGATTTTTTGGAAATCAACCGGGGATGATATCCATACTCTGAAATGCATTGGAGTATCACGTCGGAATGGGTTTTATACCGGTCATATTTAAGGGTGATATGAGAGGTATCGGGACTCATGGCCACATAATTGATTCCTTGAAGGCCGGTTAAGGCATATTTCAATGAGTCGACTGGAAAAGATTGTGTATCCGCTAAAATCTCCACCTCAATTTGATTAATATTGGATTGACAGGCTATGGTGAATAAAGCAAGAAAAAAGAGTAGAAGAAATTGCCTGAATGTCATTGTGCAGATCCGAAAAGTGTCAATTTTCCGGAATCATCCACCTGAATGACGACAGGTTTGTTGGACTCAACCGGCAGAATGTGTTTATTTATCATGATCCGGCATTTGTCAGGCTGAAAAATTTTCAGTTTAAAAGGGGAATTCAATGTAATACTGTGGTTAATATTTTTCTGAATAAGGTTCTCCCGGGATCTTTCATTGCCAATCTGGAGCAGATAGATGAGATTCTCTTCAGGGAAGATTTCAATGGTATAGGGTTGAGTAAGGACCGTTTCGCGCTCCGAATTCAGATTTTCCATATCGTTGGATAGCTGGATGACTTCTGAATCATTCCGGAGTGTTGTTTGAGCCAGAGTGTCGATTAAGGGCGTGTTGACGGGATCATCTGATGCATTCTGATAATATTTTAAAACAATAGCAGCAGCTGCAATGATAATGATACCGGATAAAAGTAAAAGGGGATTGCGTTTGCGGCGGCTCCTGATTCGGAGGGGATTTGATGGCTTGTGCTTCGGTGGTGTTGCAACCGGGACTTTTAGTTTATTTTGAATGGATTCGGGTGTATGGGACAGTATTTCTTCAAAATCCAACCCCAGTTCCTGTGCATAAGTTTTTAAAAACAGCCGGATATATGTTTCGGGGAGTGTGGAAAAATCTCCACGCTCAATGGCTTCAAAATAGCGGACATTTATTTTTGTTTTCAGGTTCAGATCTTCAAGAGTGATTTTTTTCTGGATTCGCTTTTTTTTCAACAATTCCCAGTAGGTGTCTTCCTTTTCACTGGATGTTGATTTTGGTGAAGTCTGATTTTGATTGTTGGTGTTTTTTGTATGATCGGATGTATTTTTCATGCCGGGTATCCTGTTTTTGGAAATATAATAAAAAAGCAGGAGCTTTTAAATCATCCATTTTCAAATCCCGGGTCATTTCCGGAAATCTTCTGTATATTAAGCCAAAAATCGGAGTAAAAATGGAACAATCAAGAGGATTAGTTCTTGTGTATACCGGAAACGGAAAAGGAAAAACCACGGCTGCCCTGGGAACAGCGTTCCGATGCCTGGGATATGGTTGTAAAGTGTGCATGGTCCAGTTTATCAAGGGAGATTGGCACTATGGTGAGTTGGATGCCGTCAAACGACTGTCGCCTGATTTTGAAATACACCGGATGGGAAAGGGATTTTATCATATAATGGGAGATAAAGTACCGGAAAAGGAACACCGGGATGCAGCTGAACGTGCCCTGGCTTTTGCCCGTGAAAAAATGAATTCCGGAGAATATCGCCTGATGATTCTTGATGAAATACTGGTTTCAGTTCAGGTAAACCTGATCTCGGAAAAGCAATTGCTTGATTTTATCCGGGACAAGCCGGACACTGTTGATTTAATTCTCACGGGGCGGGGTGCCGGTGATGCTGTAATACAGGCTGCCGACCTGGTGACAGAAATGAAGGAAATTAAACACCCTTTTCAAAAGGGAATTCCCGGTAAAAAAGGGATTGATTTCTAAACCGAAAGGATACAAATGGAAATCTTAGAAAATGGTGTGGAATATTTCAAACTCTGCCGGACTCAGGATGAGATTCTCACAGATATCCGGACTCTGAAAAAAGAGCTGAGTCAAGAGATGATTTTGCTGGCCCATCATTATCAGCAGGATGAAATTGTGTCCGTGGCAGACATCGTAGGTGATTCCCTGAAACTGGCGCAGGAAGCGGCAAAAATCCGGGATAAAAAATATATCGTATTTGCCGGTGTCCATTTCATGGCGGAAAGTGCCGATATCTTAACCTCTTCGGACAGGGTGGTTCTCTTGCCTGAACCCAATGCCGGGTGTCCACTGGCTGAAATGGCTGATATTACCGAAGTGGAAAGTGTATGGCGTGCTTTGCAAAATCATGTGGGGGGAAAAATTATCCCTGTGACTTATATCAATTCAACTGCCGTGATCAAGGCCTTTGTGGGTCGAAACGGAGGAACGGTTTGTACCAGCGGAAATGCGGGGAAAATTTTTGACTGGGCCTTGAAACAGGGGGATAAAATACTCTTTCTTCCGGACCGGTACCTGGGTGAAAATACAGCCCTGGCTAAGGGAATCCCAACGGAGTTGATCTATCATCTCAAAGGGGATATGCTCAATCCTGTCTTCCCGGAGGATATTCACATGGCAAAAGTTCTGTTATGGGACGGATATTGCAGTGTACACCGTCGTTTTATGCCGGAAGATGTAGTCAATATCCGCAAGAACCACCCGGGAGTTCGGGTGATTGTCCATCCGGAGTGCCGTCATGAAGTCGTGGCGGAATCAGATGATTCGGGAAGTACGGAGAAAATACTCCGCCAGGTGGAACAGAGTGAACCCGGCAGTGTTTGGGCGGTTGGGACTGAAGCACACATGGTTAACAGGCTTCAGGAGAAGTTTTCCGGCAAAACGGTTTTACAATTGACAAATCCAGGCTATCAGTGTGTTACCATGTCGATGACAACGCCGGAAAAATTGCACCATGTATTAGCGGAATTATCCAAAGGACACGTGATACATCAGGTCAAAGTAAATCCTCACATTGCACGGGATGCCTACAAAGCCTTGAATAAAATGCTTGAAATTACAGGCTGATTATTGCCAGCGGATGGTGTATGACAGTCCCTGATCCGACATTACATCCAATGATCCGTGTAATTGAGTGATCAGTGATTTAATAAGATGCATTCCTACGGTTTTTGATTGATCCGGTATTTTTGATATATCCAGCCCGCATCTGTTGTCCCGTATGATCATTTCAAACCATGGGTCACTTTTATGAAGCGATATATGAATTGCCGGTTTTTCGGTTTTTTTGAAAGCATATTTGATGCTGTTGGATATAATTTCATTGACAATCAGTCCGAGAGGGATTGCCTGGTTGATGGGAATAGCTATATCTTCCATATCAAAGTTAAACATGATATTTTTAGGACCGGATTCGTTGGATGCGAGAAGGTTACTGACAACTTTGCGTGTATATTTTTCAAAATTGATGTGGGCCAGGTCATTCGATTTATAAAGCCGTTCATGAATCAACGCCATAGATTTGATTCGGCTCTGGCTTTCCTTGAAAATTGCCTTGTCTGCTTCATTCTTAACATAGCGGATTTGCATGTTTAACAGGGATGAAATGATCTGCATATTATCTTTAACCCGGTGATGAATCTCTTTCAACATGACCTCTTTCTCTTGTAAATCCCGGGCAATTTTTTTCTCTATTTTTTTTCGGTGAGTGATATCCCGGTATATACCGTAGACGGCCAGTTGATTATTTTCCATCAGGATTGGCTTGCCGATAATAGATACATGAATAAGCTTACCCGATTTAGTTCTTCGGACGGTTTCCAGGCTGATATTCTGCCCGTCGGCGACATTCATGGTTGCTTCCAATCCCTCTTTTTTCAGGTTATCCGGAACGACCAGGTCATTGATAGGTTTGCCTTGACACTCCATGAGGGTATAACCAAAGAGCTCTGTAAAGGCATCATTTACATTAATCACCCTGTCGTTGTTGTCTAAAATGGCTATGGCATCAGGAGATTGCTGAAACAGGTTTTCAAAATAAGCTTTTTGTATTTTGTGCTTGTCCGATATATTTTTCAGCTCTGTTGTATCCCGTCCGTTGATGATGATTCCCATGATAGCGTCACCAAACGGACGATAGGGAAGACAGGTTACACTGATGTATCTTTCAATATCCCTGTGTTTATACCAGGCGGAATAGTAGACGGATTCACCCTTCAGACATGCTTCCAGGTTAGGCCGGATTGTCTTTTTGTAAAAATCTGTACCAAACAGTTCCTTGTGCGTTTTGCCCAGTATATCGGCTTCATCCAGATTAAAATATTTTTTATAGGCCTGATTGACATACCGGTATGTAAAATCTCTGTCCAAAACAGAAATGTAATCATTAACATTGAGAGTGGATTGCAGTGTTTTAAGAATGATATCATGATGAAAAGGATCTTCCGAAAAAGCGCGTTGAGTATCCATGTTTTTTTTCATTCCTTAGTTTATTGAAAATTATGGCGTAAATTATAATGATAATTAAAGAATAACAATATTATAAGTGAAGGAGTTCTCATGAGTTCTCTACGGTTTTTGGGGGCGACGGGTACGGTAACCGGGTCAAAATATATTTTTGAGTACCGTAGAAAGCGCATCATGATTGATTGCGGTTTGTTTCAGGGGCTCAAAGAACTGCGGAAACGCAATTGGTCACCCCTGCCTCTGGATGTCCGCTCGCTTGAAGCCATTGTCCTTACCCATGCCCATATTGATCATACGGGATATTTGCCCCGCCTGGTAAAACAGGGGTATTCTGGTCCGGTGTATGCAAATGCAGCCACCGTGGATCTCTTGAAAATTATGCTTATGGATTCTGCTCACCTGCAGGAAGAAGATGCCCGTTTTCTGAATAAAATTGGTGCAACCAAACACAGGCCGGCCCTTCCTCTTTATAATAAGAATGATGCAGAAAAGGCCATTGCCTTGCTGGAACCTGTTTCTTACGGATTCGAATTTGAGGTAATTCCCGGTGTTCGGGCAAAGCTGAAAGATGCCGGACATATCCTGGGTTCTTCTTTTGTGAATCTTTATTGGGAAAATGATGAAGGTGAAAATCGGAAAATTGTATTCAGCGGGGATCTGGGGCGTGCCAACAGGCCAATTCTGAAAGATCCTTCCACCATTTACAATACAGATTATCTTCTGGTGGAATCCACCTATGGAAATCGTCTCCACGAAGAGCACCACCCGGAAAGAAAACTGGAAGAGATCATTCGTGAAACAGTCCGAAAAAAGGGGAGCGTGATTATTCCCTCCTTTGCCGTAGGGCGTACTCAGGAGCTGTTGTATATTCTGAGGGACCTTGAAGAAAAGAAACGGATTCCGCAACTCCCCGTCTTTGTGGATAGTCCTATGGCGATCAATGCCACTGAAATCACAGCAAAACACATTGAAAATCAAGATTTAGGGGCCCGTTTACTCTATATTAAAGGGGTAGACGCTTTCAGAACTCAAAACACCGAATTTACCCAAACCCGGGAAGAATCTCAGAAAATCAACGACTTCAAAGAACCCTGTATCATTATCAGTGCCAGTGGTATGTTGACAGGCGGCCGGATATTACATCATCTCAAGTATCGCCTGCCGGATCCGAAACATACGGTATTGTTTATTGGTTATCAGGCAGAAGGTACCCGTGGACGAGCCATGTTGGAAGGGAAGAAAAAGGTTAAAATTCACGGAGAACACATTCCCGTGAAAGCCAGGGTTGAACAAATCAGCGGTTTTTCAGCCCATGCCGATTATGAAGAAATCCTGGCCTGGCTGGCGGGATTAACCCATCCTCCTAAATCAGTTTTTATTGTCCATGGCGAACCTGAAGCATCCAAAAGCCTGGCTGAAAAAATTAAAGAGACTTTTCATTGGACGGTTCATATCCCACAATACGATGAAACATATCAACTACAATAATCCCGGTTTCTAAAAGAAAAAGTCTTTCAGGATGAGATTCCCAAATCTTTCTTCAGATGATTCAGATCATCGGTCTTACCCATAATCAATATATGATCACCAGCTTTCAGGACATGGTCCGATGATGGATTAAAATAAGGATCGTGGCTTTTATCAAAGATAACCGTGATCATCAGGTTATATCTGGAGCGGAGAGGGGCATCGATCAGGCGTTTATCGGACAGGAAGCTCTCTTTGGGAATTTCGATTTCCTCCATGGCCAAATCAATATCCCTGTTACGAAAAATCTCAATGAAATTGTGAATAGCCGGTTGAAGTAAAATTTGAGCAATGGTTTTTCCACTCACTTCATAAGGATTGATCACACGGTTTGCACCCGCTTTCTGAAGTTTGATTGTGTTGGCCGACTCTTTACACCGGGCGATAATAAGCGCCGTTTTATTTTTTTCACGGACAGAAAAAGTCACGAAGAGATTGTCCGCATCTGTTTCCAGGGTACATACACAGGCACGGGCATCCTTGACATTTGCCTTTTCCAAAAATTCATCCAGGGTTGCATCTCCCTGGATTGCCGGTATATGATCCTGCATCAGTTCTTCTATCACTTTTTCATCCCGGTCTATAACCACAAAAGGCTGGCCGGAATGGATCAGGGATTCGCCCACAATACGTCCCATTCTTCCATAGCCACATACAATAATATGATTTTTCATCTCTTTAATATTTTTAAGCATTTTATATCTCCTGAAAACCTGTATGTCCGTTAATATTTCAGCAAATTTTCCAGCAATGATCCCCAGGATGGTTACCCCGAATAAAATCAGGATCACCGACCACACACGACCTGCAGTGGACAGGGGAAAGACTTCGCCGTAACCTACG
The DNA here is from genome assembly GCA_021157965.1 of Candidatus Neomarinimicrobiota bacterium. Classification (NCBI taxonomy): domain Bacteria; kingdom Pseudomonadati; phylum Fidelibacterota; species Fidelibacterota bacterium. The sequence goes on along the minus strand of JAGGVO010000015.1, from coordinate 46,676 downwards.
GTGCTGATGGTGATCACTGTCATGTATAAAGAATTAAACCAGGATAATCCTTCAATGAAATGATATCCAAAAGATCCAATGAATATCAGCCCGAATACAAATAGGAGAATTTGTACCAGTAATTTGCGCTGTGAAGCAATCATATATAAAATTATTCAATTTCAATGAGAAAAAAAGCCTAAACTATTTCCGGAGCCATTTATTTGAGGATGAAGTCTTGACTTCACCTGTAAAAACAGCTATTATTCGTGAATTAATTCTCTGTTGGAGAACCGTTATGAGAAAAATCAGGAAATTTTCTGCCCCGGAACCGTCCATGCGGCGTCTTCCCGCTTATTTACATGTCCTTACCCGTTTACTTCGGGAAAACCGACGGTATGTTTCCTGTACATTTATTTCCAATGAATTGCATCTGGACCCGACCCAGGTACGAAAAGATCTGGCGCTGACAGGGATTGTGGGTAAACCCCGTGTAGGATATTCTGTTAAGGAACTGATTGATAAGATCAAAGCCTTTCTCGGATGGGATGTTAAAAGGGATGCATTTCTTGTCGGGGTAGGGAATCTGGGGACGGCACTGCTGGGATATCAGCGCTTTCGTTTGTATGGTCTGAATATTGTGGCGGCATTCGACAAAGATCCCAGGCGTATCGGTAAAACAATTTTTGGGGTGGATGTTCTCCCGGTGGAAAAAATGCCCAATCTGGCTTTGAGAATGAAAATCGATATCGGGATTATCACAGTAGGCGAAGACTCGGCTCAGGAGGTTGCCGACTTGATGGTACAGGGGTTTATTAAAGGTATCTGGAATTTTGTCCCGAAAGCCCTGATTGTTCCCGATGACGTGATCGTGGAGAATGCTCAGCTTTCTGTGAGCCTGGGAGTATTGACCAGTAAAATGAAACTGTCGGAAACGGAAAAAGATACGAAGTAAAGTCTTTCTCTGTTTTCATGATTCTTGATTTATCAGTAAAAAGTAATCAAATTCTTATAAAAGGTGGTTTCCTCACATGATTAAGCATCTTCAGAAAATTGCGACTTTCTCCCTTATTATAACAATGTATCTTTTTTTGCAAGGTTGTGAAGGGAACAGTGATGTCCAATCTGAAAATCTCACCGGTGTCTGGATCAGCGAAGGCGACAACCTCTCAGCATTGCAACCGTCCGTTATCGACAGTATGAAAATTGTGTTTTATCAGACCGGTGAATTTAAGATGTATACCTATATGAAGAATGTTTCCCCTGTTATTTATGAAGGGATCTATGTGGTTACTCAACCTCCCGTTGGATTGTGTGAATGGCTTGAACTGGTGTATCATGACGGCAGGGTAGAGGAAGGACTCTTCCAATATTTGCCGGGTGATGAAGTAAGCATGGAAACCGACCTGGTCCAGACGGTACCCGATTTGGGACACATACTTCCTAATCCGGAGCGTGGTACGGGATCATCCAGTCTGGGTCCGGCCAATGTACAGATTTACGTGAAAATTGAATATTAAAAAAAGGTCCGGTATGGACCTTTTTCAGATATGTTTTACAGTTTTAAGAATGATATCGCTTCCGTGTAAAATCCCGGATTTTTTCATAGGCTTTTATAAGACGGTCTTCTTCCGGCAGAAAAACCACCCGCATGTGTTGTGTCCCCTTTTTTTGTCCGAAGCCGCTTCCATGAACCGTGACAACCCCTGTTTCACGAATCAAATCTGAGACATAATCCAGATCCCGGTCCGGGATATTCAGAGTCGGAAAGGCGTAAAATGCCGCTTTAGCAGGAACACAGCTGATTTCAGGAATATCATTCAGCATCTCATCTGTTATCCGGTTGCGTTTTTCCAGTTCGGAAAGAACATTTTGGATATGGGATTGATCCATTTCCAGCGCTGGTTTGATGGCATATTGCATGGGGTGATTGGCACACAATCTTGCCCGGACCATCTTGTTAACACCATCAATGTAATCCTGCATAAGTTCTTTTGGGCCGCTGAATATAGCCCAGCCAATCCGGAAACCCGGGACCAGATATGATTTGGAAAGTCCGTTAAAGGTTACGACCGGTGTATCCTGTGTCAGGGAAGCAAGTGAGGTATATTTTTGTCCGTGAAAACAGAGTTTATCATAAATTTCATCGCTGAAAATCACCAAATTATATTTCTTGGCCAATTCAATGAGTTGTTTCAATGTTTCCGGAGGATAAATGGCGCCTGTGGGATTGTTTGGATTGATGATAACAATACCTTTGGTTTTTTCATTGATGCGGCTCTCAATATCTGCCACATCCAGATTCCAGCCATCTTCCTCATTCAGATAATAGGGATTGATTTCGGCTGACAGTTTGCCCACAACCGACGTGTACAGGGGATATCCGGGATAGGGCAGAAGAACATTATCTCCGGGATTTAAGAGGGCTGTAAGGCACAATTCAATCGCTTCGCTGGCGCCTGTTGAGACAAAAATATCCCGGATGTTCCGAATTCCCGAACGCCCTGCCTGTTTCCGGATCGCTTCCACCGCTTCTTCAATGCCGGAAGATGGCGAATATCCGTTCATGTTGCGGTTCATGGCGTCAGTCACCGCATCCAGCATGTGCTGAGGCGTCCGAAAGCCAAAAATATTCGGATCACCAATATTCAGATAAATCATCTCTTTTCCAGAAGCTTTGGCCTTATTTGCAATGGCAACAATGTCCCGTATGGCGTATTTGACATTTTCAACCCGTTTTGCCGGTATGATCGGTTTCATATCTCCCTCATGTTTGTTTCGCACATCATAATAAACTCAAGATATAAACTTATGTAAAAGAATGGATTTAAAAAACAGCTTTCCAAAGAAATTTCATCCGGATTGTTCCGTTTGTTTTACTTCTTTCATGATGAATAATCTGTCCTGATTTTTCCCCGCTTTAAGCAAATATTGTAAAACGTGGGTATTAAATTGAAAGAATTGAAATTGATTGAAAAATATGATAATATATGTCAGGAGGATGAAGATGAATGAATTGATGACTCTTGAAGAAGTTGCTGAATATTTACGGGTATCTGAGCGGACGGTATATGAGTGGGTTCAAAAAGGGGAGATCCCCGGAGGTAAAATCGGCACTTCCTGGCGTTTTAAACGGTCTGAAATTGAAAACTGGGTCAACCGCAGGCTTACGACTCAGATCCCCGATGAATCCAAAGAATTCAGTCTGACTGTTTCAGCAGTTCTGAAACCGGAATCGGTAAAATTAATCAAATCACTCAACAAATGGGGCGCATTGGATGAAATGGCAGATCTGATTATTCAGACTGGAAAGATAAAATCAAAAGAAGAACTTATGTCTGCTCTTCGTCAGCGGGAGGATTTGATGAGTACCGGCATCGGCTGGGGTATTGCCGTTCCACATGTCCGCCTGAATTCGGTCAAATCACCGGTTATGGCTTTGGGTGTTTCCAGGAAAGGGATTGCTGACTATAAGTCGTTGGATGGTCTGCCGGTACACTATATTATTATGATTGCTGCAGGGCGTGACCAGCATGCTGAATATATCCGGCTTCTCTCCCTTGTCAGTGGCCGTATGAAAGATGATTCCGTGGTAAAAGCTCTGTTGAAGGCGGAAGAAAAGGAGTTATGGTCTGTCTTTACGGGGAAGGATCTGTCATGAATGGATTGAATCCGGGCATTATGATTATTTTTGGAATTGGTGTGTTTGGGGGTATTCTCAGTGCTTTAATGGCCAGGCGTTTGAGTATTCCCCAGGTTTTGGGGTATATTCTCCTGGGAGTCCTTCTGGGAGAAGGAGGTATCCGCTTGGTGACTCAGGAGGATATCCAGGCACTGAGCGCCTTTAACTATTTTGCCCTGGGGATTATCGGTTTTCTGGTCGGGGCAGAAATCCGCTTTTCCACACTCCGGAAATATGGAAAACAATTTGCCGCAATCCTGATTTCTGAAGGATTACTGACTTTTTTTCTTGTCGGATTGTCAATCACGGTTATTCTCTATACTGTTATGGGAAGTTGGTCCGGAGCCATAGCCGCAGGGATTATTTTCGGAGCTATTGCCAGTGCCACTGATCCGGCATCTACCATCAATGTGATCTGGGAATACCGGTCCGCCGGTATTTTAACCACGACACTCATTGCTATTGTAGCCCTCGATGATGCGCTGGCTATGACCCTGTATGGCGTGGGGACCGGAATTGCAGGAATTTTATCCGGGGGAGATGTTGCCTGGCTTGAGCAAATACTCCGTATTGGTGTGGAATTAGGCGGTGCCATCATAACAGGATTCATTGCCGCCGTTATTCTGAAATTAATTCTTCGGTATACCGATAAACTGGAAGTGATTCTGCCTTCTGCAATTGGTCTGTTACTATTAACAATCGGGACTGCTGTCTTTTTTAATATGGATGTTATCATGGCATCCATGACCATGGGGATTGTTGTCGTTAATCTGGATTATGACCGGAGTAAAAAAGTGATTCAACAATTGAAGAACTTTTCCGATCCCATTTACATCCTCTTTTTTGTTCTTGTCGGTGCCCGTTTAACCCTTTATGCCATGCCGGGATGGCTCTGGCTGATTATCGGTGTTTATGTCCTTACTCGAACCATAGGAAAAATTACAGGCGCCTGGTTTGGTGCAGTGTTGTCCCGATCTGATCCTATTGTAAAAAAATATACAGGTCTCGGACTCTTTGCCCAGGGTGGTGTCGCTATCGGCCTTTCCATTATGGCCAGTCACCACCTGCAGCATATTCCCGTCTCATCAACCATGACTCTTGGTGACGTGGTGATTTTTGGCGTAACAACGACAACTTTTCTCGTCCAGCTTATGGGACCTCCCATGGTCAAATGGATTATAAAAAAATCCGGTGAAGCCGGAAAAAATGTAACCGTTGAGGATGTCCTGGCCGAAATGAAAACAGAAGATGTTCTGAATCCGTCCCCCGTGATACTGAATGAAGATCTCTCCCTTGAAAAAGCTGTGGACATGATGGCCCAGGCTGACCAGTCAATATTTCCTGTTGTAAAGCGGAACGGTGAGTGGATTGGCTTGCTGAGTGTCAGCGGTATCCGTCAGGTGTTGCCGGATCCTTCCCTGTGGCAGTGGATGGTAAGTTCGGATGTTATGACCGATCCCCCCAAAGAAGTAATATGTCCTGGTACTCCCCTGGATAAAGCCCTGGCCCTCATGAATCAAAAGGGATATGGCGAATATATTGTGACTGATGAAACCCGTAAAAAAATCAAAGGACTGATCAGTCGGCACCACATTATGAGAGAGGTGGAACACCGGGTTCTGACAGAGACATTTTAAGAATCACTCTGCAATGTGAGAGTCGTCATATCCTTTGGAATATTTATTCCATGACCTTGCATGGAGTGATATTTAAAAGTATAATGTAACATGAACACGGAATTTTTATAAATTACCCACAATATCCATATTCAGGGAGGGACCCCTCATGAAAAATATTTCCATTTTGATGATAGCTTTTTTATTGTGTATACATTTTGTTGACGCGGCCCCGATGGGAGAGGAGCTGGATATTGAAGTCCAGCTGTTAATGACAGGACAGTTCACTTTGCAAAGCTGGAACGATCCCAATATCAATTTATGGACCGTGAGTCTGACGAATAAGACGGATGACGTAATGTATGTGAATGTGGAGTTCCGTCTCAGCGTTCAGAATGTATCCGGTATTTCTGAAAGTGATAATCCCGTTGCCTGGGGTGTCACCGATCCCTATGAAGTGCAACCCAATTCAACAATACTCCTCATGAATTCCAGCTTTACCGAGGACCGGATGATGGTGTTTGAAATCACAAAGAAATTTCAGGATATGATTGAAACCAACGGATATCTGCCGGCTGGTAAATATGATATTAAAATGATTGCCTGGGAAAATGTGACAAGGGCAGATACAGACAGAGATTCACGACTGGTGATGGATACGGACGAAAACCGGTTGCTGGATTTGTCATGGGACCACAGCTTTGTAGATAAACGGTACGACCGGAACTGGACCTGGGATAAACCAGAAGCCCAGATGCCGGGTGAAAATCTGACCAATATTTTATCCAGTAAAATTGTTTTAAATGAACCGGTTCAGAGGGCGGATGTTACGGATTTTCAACCCTGGTTTCGCTGGGATTCACCGGGATTCCGCCCCGGCGTGGTTATTGATTACAGGCTCAAAGTGGCCCAGTATAATCCTGAAATTCACAGCAGTTATGATGATGCCTTTGAGGATGTGACAGCAGTCTTTCTGGATACCCGCTGGGAAGAATCTTACACCTCTATTTTCAGGGTTCCTGAAACGGGAACCGTTCGCACAGTATCTCTTCAGTATCCCTCCAGTGAACGGGAATTGGCCTGCGGCTATGAATACGTGTGGCAGGTGGAAGCCAGAGAATACATTGACGGCTACGATTATATCGGCCAGAAAGGAATCTGGGGCTGGCCTGATCCGATAACGAGTCCTGTGTATATTTTCAGTTATGGCAAACGGATTACCCAGGACCGGATGTCTTCACCGGCTTACGGGGCAACGGTCAACAGTGTCAATCCGATTTTTAACTGGGATTTGACGGCCTGTGCCCAGGAATATGAAATCTGGCTCAGTGAGGCTGATGTCGACCCTATGGTGGAAAACCCCTGGTGGCAGAGCGATCCCATCCAAAGCCTGCCTTATACCTATCCTTTGGAAGAAGAACCCCTGGTTCCCGGCAAACGCTATGTCTGGAAGATCCGCATGAATCCGGGGCCCGATCCGTCCCCCTGGAGTGATATCAGCACTTTTACCGTCTCGCCCATCCAGTTGACCGAACCGATTACGGGGGATGAGGTTTTTACGGTTTTACCCACATTCAATGCGGATGTCCCCGCAGCAGTCCCCTATTATGAGCTTCGGATCAGTGATATCAATGATCAAACCGTAGATATCGGGAATGTCCTTAATACGGTAATCCAGACACTTCCCTATAAATTGCGAATGGATGAAAACGGCTGGTTATATCCCGGAAAGCAATATTTTTGGAAACTGATTCCACTGGATGCCAATGAAACCATGCTCGGACTTCCCGACGACCATACGGTGATCGGCAATTTCAAAATATTAAATATCTCCCTGCAATCTCCTGCCAATGGAGAAAATCAGGCTGAAACCAATCCCGTTTTTTCGTGGGAAGCACCGGCAGGTCAGGATTTGTTTGAATTTCACCTTTCATACGCCGATGATCCAAATGTTGAGAATCCCTTTTTTACAACCGTTTTGCGGCAAAAAATGTATCAGTATCCCTCCGATTCCGAGGTACCTTTGCTGCCAGGTGAAACCTATTATTGGGAGGTGATCCCCCTCAATCCCGACGAAGTAGCAGGCGGTCCTTCTGTGACATACTCTTTTTCAGTAAAAACTCTTGATTTTCCGGTGGTGGACTGGTCTCTGACAAATCGGGACCTTACGGCTTTTTGGTCTCCCTATGCGTCAGCACGGGGTTATGAGATTTTGATCTCCGATATGCCGGATATCCGGGAAGACGGACGTCTGATCCAGCCACTATGGAACTCCGATATGTTGTTGGAAACCTCTTTGCGCCTGCCGGTGAATGAGTTGCAGATAACGCCTGAAATGATACTCTATGGACAAATTGGGGTAACGCTGGATGGTAATACATTCTTCTGGGATGTCCCACGTCCCCTGAATCTTAACTTTTTTAATGAAGTGGATTTGTTTATTCGTCTCAGCCGGAATCCACAAAATCCACTTCAGCCTCTCGTTGAACTGATTCAGGGTGTAAGTGGCGTTGATGAATATATGATTACCCTGTCATCGGATGCCGGAGGTGAAGAGGTGATTATGGATTTTTTCACTCCGGGATTTCCATTTCCCCTTGAGGATGTGTGGAATCAGATTGCAGGATATGATCAGGTTTATGTAAATGTACAGGCTCTCTCATCGGGGAATATCATTGCATCTACGAATGAACCGATCGTTATCAATCCTGCTGCCTTTGTATCTGTCCTTTATGAACCATTCCTGATAGAACCCGATCCGGCTGGAAATCCGGGTTTTATGGTAAGATACACCCAACCTGTACCATTTGCCCGGGCTGTCATGGTGAATGCCGGTACAGATCCTGAACTTTCAACCCCTATCTTTTCAGAAGAGTATTCAACCAATGCCCTGCCGGTCTTTGTAACTGATGACTTTTTTGAATACGGTCAACAGATGTATGTTCAGCTTGTGCTCTTACGGGACGGGATGCCGCTTGGAAACGGGTCCGGAGTTTATGAAGTCATCCTTCCATCCAGACCGGGCGCCAACCAACAGGTGGGAATTGTGGCAAACTGGCTCAGAGATCAGAACCAAATGATGGTTGAAAGGACAAATTCCGTCGCCGGAGCGGATACTTATCGCCTGACGGCTTATTCCGATGCCGAAGGAATGGATGAAATCTGGCGCCTTGATGCCATGACGGGCATGACTGCAACCATTGACAGGGGAGAGTTGGGCCTTCCTTTTGACTCCAATGTCTATTTTCAAATTACCCCATTGGCAAACGATGAAATCCATGGAATTCCGTCTGAAATCCGGCGGGTCTATATCGAACCGGTTGTTCCGCCTGTCTTGTCCGAAAGCCTTCTTATGTGGGATCCGGCAATTCCACCGGCTCCTCAATATGAAGTGAGACTCTCGACAGATCCCGATTTCCGCAGTCAGGTAATTGAAACAGTTGTCAGTCAAAATCTGATAACGGAAGATCAGTTTGATCTGTATTGGGGTACCCTTTATTTCTGGCAGGTTCGCGGAGTGGACTATGATGACGAACCCTGGGGTGCCTGGAGTAATGTAAAATCCTACAGGAGTTCACCTGGGCCGGATATCCAGCTTGAATCACCCCGGTCCGAAACTTCACTGATCAATCTCCCAACCTTTAGCTGGTCGTGTCCCGAAAATCTGACCTTTGTTCTGGAAATTTCGGAAGATGAAAGCTTTCAGTCCTTCCTCTATGCCAGGGAAACGTCAGAAAAACAAGTGTCTTATGACGGAGAAACAGGGATTTTTCAGCTTAATAAGCCCTACTACTGGAGAGTTCGCGGAATTCATCCGGTGAAAGGGGTTGTTATTTCACCGGTTTTTTCATTTGCATTTCAGGAATTACCTGCAATTTCCGGTAATGAAGAAGAAACCCTCCACTTTGTTACACCTGCCAATCAGGGCATATATCCGGTAAATCGGCTAAGACTGGCGTGGAGTGGGGAACCGGAAGGCAGTGTACGGTATGAAATAAGTTTTTCCTACGATGATGGCTTTAGTGACGCACGGACTGAAAGGGTTGAAGCAAAAGAATTTCAGCCGTCAGCACCGGGTTATTTTGAAGAGCGGCGGGATATTTTTGCCCGCGTAAGGGCCCTTGACGAAGGGAATAATCCCCTGACAGATTGGAGCAACGTGCTCACCTTTCAGGTGGTTTCCAATATGACGCCTACCCTCGAATCTCCGGCAAATGGAGAAAAAGTCTATTCTTCCGCCATTGTTTTTTCCTGGTCAAATGTTCGTTACGCAGACCGCTATGAAATCATGGTTGCCGAGGACGAAGAGTTTACTTCTTTGATTTGGAACCACGACCGGGTGACAGAAGCAAATATCAGTCTTCCTGAAGCTGTAGGAAGAGAGTTGAAGTATGATCATAACTGTTTTTGGCGGGTCCGGAGTCTTATTTCAAGTGCTAATGCTTTCCCATGGTCAGCTCCTTTTCAGTTTACCCTGTCAGGCGACCGGATTACAACCCTGGAGTATCCCCTCGATGAGTTGTTTGAACCGGGAAACATTTCCTTTTCCTGGAAAAGACCTGCCGGAGTGAGTCATGCTATTGTTCAGATCAGCACCAGCAGCGATTTTACATCGGTTTTATTTGAATCACCGCCTTTGAGTGCCAATCAGTTTTCTTATCCGGCTGAAGCTCCAGTGCCCCTGAATCCATCCATGGATTATTTCTGCAGGGTTATTTCATCGGATGAAGAAGGGAATCATCTGGCGGATCCGTCTCAAACCGGTAAATTCAGAATAAAGGGGCAGGTGATTGAAATTGAATTAATCTTTTCTGCTGCCGAAGGAGGTGAATGATGAAACACCTGAATAAATGTCTCTTGCTGCTTCTGGTTTTCTCACTATCCCTCACGGCAGCAGAAAAAGTGGCCGCAGTGATTAAAATCAAGGGGAATGTCATGGTGAAACCTGCGGCGGGAAAACTCTATAAACAAAGTTATGTCGGTCAAATACTCTATGATGGTGATTGGTTGAAGACAAATAGGGATGAATTTGCAGCCATCGTCTTTATGGATGGATCCCAACTGAAAATCAGGGAATTAACGGAGCTCGAAATACGTGCTCAGAAGGTATCCCAATCTGTTCAGAATACAGATTTATATCTGACTCAGGGAGAAATCTGGACGAAAGTGCAAAAACAAAAGGGCGAGTTTAAAATTCAAACTCCTGTCTCTGTTGCTTCCGTTAAAGGCACGGAATTTGACCTTTTGTATAACCAGGTTGAAAATATATCCGATCTTTTTGTGATCAGTGGCACCGTGGAATTCAGTAATGAACTGGGAACCATTCTGGCAAGAGAAATGACCATGTCACGTATTGAACCCCGGCAAAAACCACAGCGTGTTTCAAAATTGAAAAAATCGGAAATACCCGGATGGAAAGATAAAATCGAGCCGGAATGGGGATTTCACGTGATTCCTGAAAAACAGGGAAAAATTCCGGCCGGGCAACCGGTCAATGTGACGATTCAGGTGAAAAATTTATCCTCTAATAAGACAGCCAATCAATTTTCCGGCCGGATTACCGTAGTATCCGATTCTCCATCCCTGAAAGTGGGCGTTTCCTCCGATGCATTGAAAGATCAGGCTGAAATTGCCATCTCAAACGGAAACGGAACCTTTACCTTAAAGGGACTCAATCCTGGTGATTTTGGATGTACCTTCTCCATGGACGGGGCTGAATCCAGAAGAGTGATGTTTGAATTTGACAGGACGGTGGAACAAAAAAAGAAAATCGCTAAGAATGTGGAAAGGTTGGGTTCCCATTCTAAAATTCAAGAAATCGGCGAATTGTCGGAGAACCGAAAACTTGAGACAGCTAAAGTCAGTGGTGCCGGTGAGACTGTCAATGATGTTCTGGACAAGGTTGATAAAGGGGAATATAAGGTATTGGATATTATACAGGTTGAAAATCCGGACGGGACTATCAGTCTCAGAATATTTGTTGAACCTAAATGACGGGGAGATGTCCCATGAAGTGTCGCAAAATAGTTCTGATCGTGCTTGGTTTTACCCTTTCGCTTTTTGCCCAGGATGACGGACAGGCTCCCACATTTGTATCTGTTCCCCAAATTGGTAATATCACAGCCGGCAGTCCCATCCGATTTGAAATTGTTATCACCGATGCATCCCCCATTGAATCGGTCAGGCTCTATTATAAAACGGCGGAAACCGGTGGGTTTACATCCGTTGAAATGGAAAAGGATGTGAATTATACAGCAGAGATCCCCGGATTTGAAGTAATTGAAGGCATTTTAGAGTATTATTTCTGGGCAAAAGATGCCTATAACAATCAGGCTTTCTATCCGGAAGGCGGAGAAAAGGATCCATTGCGGATTAAAGTGGGCCGTTTTGAATCGGAGATTGAACCTGAACGTTTTTCCATTCAGATGCTCTATCCTGAGCCCAATGTTCAGACGGATGATGATAAACCCACATTTGTGTTTTTGGTCCATGATCCGGAGAATTTGCTTAGTAAAAATCAATTGCGGATTGTTTTGAATGCAACAGATGTATCAAATAAAATTATTCAGGACGGGGCTGTTGTGACTTATATTCCTGAGAGACAACTTTCAAGCGGGTCTCAGGAAGTGAAAATTCTTCTGGAAGATAAAAGTGGGAAAACCCTTTTTATGAAACGTTATCCCGTCAGCATCGGTAAAAGAGTCCCCGTTGCAGGCCGCGGGATACGGCCGGCCTGGCAGGATAAGCTGAAAATCAATGCGAATGTAGGACTCGATTCGGATTACGACATATTCTATGGGAAGGAACAACCGGAAAACCGTCCTATGGATGTCCACAAAGCGTCCGCCAGGGTTCGCCTGCGCTATGGGAAAATCCAATTGAATACATCAGCTCTCCTGAATACCCATGTTATTGATAAAAAGGCACATGATTTAAGTTTGCGAAGACAGCCTTTAAACCGTTTGCGTGTTGATTTCAGGTCGCCTCTTCTCGATGTAACCTTTGGTGATGCCGCACCGGAGTTTACTGAATTAACGTTAAAAGGAACCCGTGTTCGCGGAATATCTGCATGGCTTAAGCTGGGCTGGTGGCAAACGGCTTATGTCCATGGAACAACCCGGCAGCTTATTGAACCCATTGTGGAAACTAACCCCGATTCAACACACTGGCAAATGATGCGGAATCTTACAGGGGATACTCTCTATATACATCATGATAAAGGAACGCCTATCCGGGAATTCAGGGGATTGTCTACATCCCTGGATTTTTATCGCCATTTCCGGGTCGGTATTTCCGCTTTTAAATCCTATGATGATGTGAGTTCACTCAATTTGGAATATGAACCCCTGGAAGATCATTATCTGTTTTTAGCAAATTCTGTGGTGGGGCTTAATTCCGAGCTCCACTTTAACCATGAACGGACGGTTTTATCTGCAGAACTGGCAATTTCCGCTACCAATGATCTTCGAGCGGATGATTCCCTTTTGATTCATGAAGGCGGACTGGATACCACATTGCTCAATGATATCAATGATTTGTTGGGTTATCCACTAACGGATGATATCTTTCTGGGAAGCGCACAGGGAATGGGACTTTCAATTCCTTTTCCGGATCTGGATGATTTTGACCCCGCGTCCTATCTGATTGAAGATGTGGTGAAAAGAGGAACCTACCGGGTAGCATTTCGCACACCCCTCGATTTAAAATGGCTCCAAATAGATTTAAACTCAGAATATTTCAGGATTCCGGCTAATTTTGTTACAATTGGTAATCCATCCTTGCAGACAGATATTATGGGATTCCGTTCCGGAGCCAGAATACGTCTTCTTAAAAACCAATTGTCGCTGACCGGCCGATTTGAAAATACCTTTGACAACGTAGCCGGAAATACCAAGAATCAAACCACAAATACTGAATCCCTGATTGGAGGTATCGGACTCAATTTTTATGGTTTCCCCATGCTGAATTATTCCATGCGGGTTATGAACAGGCTTGGCGAACCGGCGGAAGGTTACGAGAATCCCGAAGAACTGACACTGAACGACAATGTCACCATTACACATACGGTGAGTCCCTCATATCAGTTTACGGCGTTTAAAACGCAGTTTAATATCAATGCCAGCTATATGTTAATGAATTATAAGGACGCAAACTCCACGGAAGATTATAATACAAACTACCTGACCCAGTCGCTGACAACAGCTTTGACAGCTGGTTTTGAATTTCCCCTTTCCGTAACACTGGGCGGTGGATTTTCAACAACAAATCCTGAGGATGTGACTCAGGCCGGGACACGTTTTATGATTCACAGCAGCCGGATAGGGTATAAATGGATGAATAACCGGCTGAACACATATATCGGCTATAGTATGGTTGATGGTTTTAGGGATAAAAACGGTTTGTTTGATCCCGGGGAATCCTACGTGGACATCAATGAAGACGGCCAGTACAATGAAGGAGAACCCTATACTGATGAAATCCAGCTTGATAACAGCAAATTTACACTTAAAGCCGGTGTGGGTTATAAAATAATGAAAAACTTTACAATTAACGGTAATATGGATTTGATTGTTGTAAGTGATGAAGTGGATGTGGAGAAAGAGTATAACGAATTTCGATTCAGGATGAAGCTGAAATATTGGTTTTGATGAAAGATGAATTGAGTTTAGTGGAAAGATGGTATGGAGTATGATGGATAAGAAACTGTTGATAGGTGTGAACAGTAATTTTGAAGAGAGAAAGAAAGCGCCCTGGGTGACAGTGCCCGCAAGATATCTTGATGCGGTATATGAAAATGGAGGGATTCCGGTAGTCATTCCGCCTTTTGAAGATGAGTACCACCTGGAATCCTATTTTTCCTTTTTGGATGGTTTTCTTTTTGTCGGGGGAGATGATTATGATCCGGGTTTGTACGGCGGTGAAGTGTTACCGGACATGGAACTGGCCCATCCCCGGCGGACGAAACATGATCTGTTGATGATGAAACAGGTTTTAAAACAGCAAAAACCTTTACTTGCTGTATGCGCCGGTATGCAAATGATGAATATTGCCGCCGGTGGCCGGCTGATTCCCCATCTTGAAACAGGAATGCGTCATACCGGTGAATATTATCATCAAATAACGATCCATGAAGGTTCACTTCTTGCCGGGATATTTTCTGAAACAACCCTGATTGTCAATTCTTACCATCACCAGGCGGTGGATCCGGCTTATGTGGGTCAGGGGCTGGATATCATTGCCCTGGCTCCAGACGGTATCCCTGAAGCCATCTCAGTTCGCGGACGGTCTTTCCAGCTGGGTGTTCAATGGCACCCTGAACGTATTGACAATTTACAACACCGGAATTTACTGTTTTCAACCTTCATCCGTGCTGCAAGCTCTCCAGACGAAACATAATTTCTTCTGCATCATAGAGTGTTTAGTAACATGTGAATAGAAGCTCCCGGAAACGATCAGGGATTATCTTTCATCCATTTAAAAAAGGTAAAATAACGACACATTGAAGCATTTCATAAGTGAGAAAATATCAATAAAGAGCTTAAAAAATCAGAAAATAATTTTGTATATTTTAATGCTATGGGATTGTTGAGATTAAAAAATATAAATAGGAGATATGCAAATGAGCAAATTTAAAAAACAGACGATTGATGGAAATTTTGCCGCTTCTCATGTCGCGTATGCGTTCAGCGATGTGGCTGCCATATATCCCATTACACCTTCATCAAATATGGGTGAATATGCTGATGCATGGGCATCCAAAGGGAAAAAGAATCTTTTTGATGAAGTTGTGGATGTAGTGGAAATGCAAAGTGAAGCCGGTGCTTCCGGAGCAGTGCACGGTTCCTTGTCTGCCGGTGCATTTACAACAACCTTTACGGCTTCACAGGGACTCATGCTCATGTTGCCGAATATGCATAAAATAGCAGGGGAGATGCTTCCGACAGTATTTCATGTCAGTGCCCGCTCACTGGCAGCTCAGTCTCTCTCCATTTTCGGTGATCACTCTGATGTAATGTCTGCCCGGAATACAGGCTTTGCATTAGTGTCTGCATCTTCCATCCAGGAAATCATGGATCTCGGCCTTGTTTCCCATCTGGCAACCCTCGAAGCGAAAGTCCCCTTCCTTAATTTCTTTGACGGTTTTCGGAATTCCCATGAAATCCAGAAAATTGAAATGATTGATTACGGTACCATGGGAGAACTCCTGGAAGGCAGCGCGGAATATGTGGAAGAATTCAGAAAAAGAGCCCTGAATCCGGAAATCCCCATGGCTAAAGTGGGTGCCCAGAACCCGGATGTCTATTTCCAGGGCCGTGAAACCGTCAATAAATATTATCTGGCAACTCCGGATATCGTGCAGAAATATATGGATAAAGTGGCTGAGAAAATCGGTCGCCAATATCATCTCTTCGATTATTTCGGGGATCCCGGTGCGGAAAAGGTGATTGTGGCCATGGGCAGTGCCTGTGACACCATTGAAGAGACAATCAATAAATTGAATAAAAATGGCGAAAAACTGGGACTTGTAAAAGTTCGCCTGTATCGTCCCTTTGCTGTTGAAAAATTTGCAGAAGCAATTCCTGATTCTGTCAGAAAAATTGCCGTTTTAGACCGGACCAAAGAACCGGGTTCCATTGGTGAGCCTCTTTATCTGGATGTTGTGGCCGCTTTGAAAGAGCGGAAAGAGATAGAAATCATTGGTGGACGTTATGGACTTTCCAGTAAGGAATTTACACCGTCCATGGTGAAGGCAGTGTATGATCATCTTGACGGGAAAGCCTTTCATGGTTTCACCGTTGGAATTACAGATGATGTAACCGGCCTTTCCATTCCGGTTAAAGAACATATCAATACCGTCCCCGAAGGAACGATTTCCTGTAAATTCTGGGGACTTGGCTCAGACGGAACAGTCGGTGCCAACAAGAATTCCATCAAGATTATCGGTGACAATACGGATATGTATGCCCAGGGATATTTTCAGTACGATTCAAAAAAGTCCGGGGGAATTACCCGCAGTCACCTCCGTTTTGGAAAAGAAAAAATTCAATCCGAATATCTGGTTGAAAACGCTGATTTTATCGCCTGTCATAATCAAGCCTTTATCGGACGTTATGATATCCTCGAAGGAATTAAAGAAAACGGCGTCTTTCTTCTGAATTCCAACTGGAAAGATGATGAAGTTTTCGAAAATCTCACAGAAGATATGCAGAAAACTATTATCGAAAAAAATATCAATCTTTACAATATCGATGCATTGAAAATCGCTCAGGATGTTGGACTTGGATCCCGGATCAATACGGTGATGATGGCTGCCTTTTTCATTATTTCTAAGGTGCTTCCCCGGGAAGATGCCGTAAAAATGATCAAGAAAGCCATCGAAAAGTCCTACATGAAAAAAGGTAAAGATGTGGTTGAGATGAACTGGAAAGCTGTGGACAGAGCCGACGAGGCATTGAAACAGATTAAAGTTCCTGAAAAAATCTCAAAGAGTGCAAAAGTCAATGATCTGGTCCCCAAAGACTCCGAAGGCTTTACGAAAAACGTGATTGAGCGGATTATGCGGGAAAAGGGAGACGAGATTCCCGTGAGCCAGATGCCTTATGACGGACAAATTCCAACGGGTACCACAGCCCTTGAAAAACGGGGTGTTGCTCCCCGGGTTCCCCATTGGGAAGCTGAAAAATGTATTCAGTGCAACCAGTGCTCTTTCGTTTGTCCCCATGCAGCCATCCGGGCCAAACTTATCGATCCGGCTGATCTGGAAAATGCTCCGGAAACTTTCAATGTGCTGGATGTGAAAGGAAAAGACAGCCAATATAAATATAAAATCCAGGTGTATATTGACGACTGTGTGGGTTGTGGTGTTTGTATTAATGACTGTCCCACCGGTGCTCTGACATTTTCTCCCATCGAGAATGAACGTAAAGCAGGAGAACGGGTCAATGTGGATTTTTTCAATACATTGCCCAACGATGTCCTGGGTAACAATCGCGAAAATTCTGTTAAAGGAAGCCAGTTCAAACAGCCTTTGTTTGAATTCTCCGGTGCCTGTGCCGGCTGCGGTGAAACACCTTACATTAAACTGGTCACACAGCTTTTCGGCGATCGAATGATCATCGCCAATGCCACGGGATGTTCGTCCATTTACGGCGGGACTTTTCCCACGATTCCCTACACGAAAAACAAAGATGGATATGGTCCGGCATGGGCAAATTCACTCTTTGAAGACAATGCTGAATATGGTTTTGGAATGCGTCTGGCTGTGGATGCCAACCGGAAACAATTGAAAAATAAGGTTCAGAAACTTCTGGATGCCGGTGTAAAGGGCGAATTGGGTGAAGCCCTGAAAATCGCAGTGGAAAACTGGGCATCCGTGGATCAGGAAACAAAAGCCAATGCAAGGAAAATCAAAGAATTACTGCCGGAATACCTGAAAAAGGCCCCTGCTGAACTGAAACCTATTGCTCAGAAAGTCTACGAACTGAGAAATTATTTTGTGGACAAATCCATCTGGTCTTTTGGTGGTGACGGCTGGGCTTATGATATTGGATTCGGTGGCCTGGACCATGTCCTTGCCTCCGGAAAAAATATCAATATTCTTGTTTTGGATACGGAAGTCTATTCCAATACCGGCGGACAAGCGTCAAAGGCGTCCCCGCTTGGTGCCGTTGCCCGTTTTGCCGAAGCAGGCAAGAAAACCATTAAAAAAGATCTTGGTAAGATGATGATGACATACGGTTATGTCTATGTGGCCATGGTCTCTATGGGGGCTAATAAGAATCAGCTGATTAAGGCTGTTTCCGAAGCTGAAGCCTACCCCGGACCTTCCATCATTATCGCTTATGCTCCCTGCATCAATCATGGCATTGACATGAGCCAGAGCCAGCTGGAAGAGAAAAAAGCCGTTGAGACAGGATACTGGTTGCTCTATCGCTATAATCCGGCCCTGAAAAAGCAAGGCAAAAATCCCTTCATTCTTGATTCAAAAGAACCAAAAGGGAATGTTCTGGATTTCCTCGAAGGAGAAAAACGCTATTCTTCCCTGAAGCAAACTTTTCCTGAAAATGCAGAAGAATACAGGAAAAAGTTTGTGGAATATGCTAAACAGCGTTATGAAGAATACCGAAAAATGGCTGAATAAACAAAATAACACAGATAACCCAAAAAGGGAACAGTTTGACTGTTCCCTTTTTTTGTAAATTCAATCATGACGACAAAACTGGAAAAAATCCTCCTTGCCCGTATCCGGGAAGCAAACCGCAACTGGGACTTGTTTCAGGAAGGGGAAAAATTGCTTGTGGGTGTTTCCGGCGGGAAAGATTCCTTAAGCCTCCTTACACTTTTATCCCGCTTTCCTGTTGAACTCCATGCAGTACACGTGCAGCTCAATTCCGAACTGCCGGTCCATTTTCTGGACTATTGCAAGAAATACGCCCGGATTCATCTGGTTAAAACCGACATTCACGAAAAGGCTTTTGCACCCGATGCAGGGAAAAACCCCTGTTTTATCTGTATGCGCCTTAGGAGAAAAACTGTTGTATCCTTTGCAGTAAAAAATGGGTTTAATAAAATATTTTTTGGTCACCATAAAAATGATGTAGTTGAAACCTTTCTTTTGAACCAGATATATGGTCGCGAAATCAGTACCATGCTACCAAAACAACCTCTCTTTGATGGTCAGTTTCATATTTGCAGACCTATGTACATGATACCTGCACCTCTTTTAAAAACCTATGCAGGAGAACAAAAAGTGCCTGTTGCCCCTGAAACATGTCCTGCAGCGGAACATTCACGACGAAATCGCATCAGAGAATGGCTCAATGACCTTCAGGAGTTCAATCCCCGAATAGATGTTGTGGATAATATATTTTCGAGTCTGAAGCGGATAAACCGTCCCTTTATCCCTGTATTCCCCGATACACAAGATTTGACGGAAATTCGAAAACCGAAGTATAAAAATCATTAATTAAAAATATACAATAATATTAATAATAATATAAGCTTGACATTTTCTGGGTCCCGGTGTATTTTTCCCCCGGGGTGGGGGGAGATAGTCAAATATATTGCTATATAGAAATATATCGAATGTGTTTTAATGAATTCGCATATTTTGGATATAAAAAAAGAGGGTCTTAGACCCTCTTAATAATTTGATTGTACTGGCATTTTTTACCAGATGACAACCCGTTCTTCCGGAGATTTGTACATTTGATAACCGGGGCGGATTTGAAAAGCTTCATAGAAGGCATCCACATTTTCCAGAGGTCCCACAACCCGGTAATGTGACGGAGAATGCTCATCTTCCATAATACGCCGTATCATGGTTTCCCGGTTCATGTTTCGCCGCCAGATCTGGGCAAAACCAAGAAAAAAGCGCTGATCGGGTGTGAACCCGTCGATATTTTTCATTTCATGGTTCTTTTTAGCCAGTTGCAGTGCATCATAAGCCACATTTACACCGCCCAAATCTGCTATATTTTCTCCCAGTGTCAGTTCTCCATTGATGCGGAATGTATCGATGACAACGTAGTTATCATATTGTTCGACGAGTTTTTTCGTTCGCTCATCAAACTGTTCGGCATCTTCGGCAGTCCACCAGTCGTTCAGCATTCCGTTCTCATCATATTGCCTGCCGTGATTATCAAAACCGTGGGTCATTTCATGACCGATAACAACACCAATGGCTCCGTAGTTTATGGGATCGTCGGCATAGAGGTTGAAAAATGGAGGTTGGAGGATACCGGCAGGAAAGACTACTTCGTTTCCCAGAGGATTATAATAGGCGTTGACAATATGAGCCGGCATGTGCCACTCTTCCGGGTCCGGTTTTTGCCCGGCTTTTACCTTTTCTAAGTCAAAATTATAAGCAGCAATTCGCAAAAAATTTCCAAAATAATCATCTCGTTTGACCGTCAGTCCTGAGTAATCATCCCAGTTTTCCGGATATCCAATTTTTATCCGCATTGCCTCCAGCTTAACCAGGGCTTTTTGCCGCGTTTCATCTGTCATCCAATCTACATTTTCAATACGATGTTTCAGGGCCAGCTTCAAATTCCCTGTCAATTCGATCATTTTTTCTTTCGCTTCCGGAGGGAAATAGGTTTCCACATAAAGCCTCGCCAGCATGTCGCCCAGAATCCAGTTTGACTGGTTTAATACTCGTTTTGTCCGGGGTTCCATAACTTTCTGCCCGGATAAGTACCGGTTAAAGAAATCAAAACGCAGAGCATTGATCTCATCCGGTAAATAATGAGCCATGCGGTTCATCATATTCCAGGTAAAATAATCTTTCCACACCTCAGCAGGGATCTCTGTGAGCATTTGATTCACTTCCCTGAAAAAGTCAGGCTGGTGAACATTATAATATTGATTATAATCGAGTCCCAAAGCTTTAAAATAAAGATTCCAACCCAAATCAGGAGTCAATTCTTTTAATTCTGACAGGGACATTTTATGATATGTTTTTTGAGGGTCCTGGCGGTCTACAATGTTCATGGATGCTTCAGCCAGACGGGTTTCAAATGACAGGATGGATGCCGCCGCTGTTTCAGCTTTCTCCGGTGTATATCCTCCTGCCTGAAAAAAACGGTTCAGAAAGGCTTTATATTCATTTCGTATTTCCTTCAATCTTTCTGATTGTCCCAAATAATATTCCCGCTCCGGGAGGCCCAAGCCGCTTTGTCCCAGTTGCACAATAACAAGATCTGTATTTTTTGGATCTTCATAAAAAGATATATCAAAAACCGGTGCCATAAAATGTGAGTGAAACCAGGCAATTGTCTTAACAATCTCCCGGGGAGATTCGGTTTTCACAATCTCAAGTTGTGACATTAATGGAGTTAACCCTTTTTCTTCAATTAAAGCGCTGTCCAGTCCGCTGGTGTAATAAGCCCCTATCTGACCACGTAAACTGGAAGGATCTGAGTCCATGTTGTTTGCGGCTTCTTCTAACAGGGTTTTAATCATATCCTGATTCCGGTCGTACACTTCCCGAAAAGCACCCACGCTGACTTTGTTATCGGGTACAGGATTATTCTGCAACCATTTCCCATTGGCATAGAGATAAAAATCTTCGCCAGGCTTGATGGACAAATCCATATTGGATATATCAAAGGCAGGATACATTTGAACAGTTGCAGATTCCTTCAGCATCTCCTGCGGAGTACATGCTATGCTGAAAAGCAGTACAAGTCCTGAAAGTATAATCATTCCAGTCCGTAATACAGTGTGATTCATGGTCGTTTCCTCTTGTTTATCCAAATTCGGATTGAAAATTTACCGAAAAAGTTGTCATAAAATGTGAATTTTTTCCATGATCCGGGAAGATTATCCCTGAAAAAAAAGACCGGATTTTATACCGGTCTTTTTTCCAGTGAGTTATAGGGTCTTGTTCAGGCAAGAAGTTTGATATCTTCGTCAACAGAGCCAATCGGAGCAATTCCAAAGTTTTTTACAAGTACATCTGTTACATTGGGGGAGAGAAACGCGGGGAGTGTGGGTCCCAGATGAATATTCTTTACACCAAGGTAGAGCAGAGCCAGCAGGACAATGATTGCCTTTTGTTCATACCAGGCAATATTGTATGAAATAGGGAGCTCGTTAATATCGTTTAGTTCAAAGAGCTCCTTCAGCTTGAGTGCAATCACAGCAAGACTATATGAATCGTTACACTGCCCCGCATCCAGAATTCGTGGAATTCCACCGATGTCTCCCAGAGGCAGCTTGTTGTAACGATATTTAGCACAACCGGCCGTTAGGATGACCGTATCTTTCGGAAGTTTTTGGGCAAATTCGGTATAGTATTCACGGCTTTTCATTCTGCCGTCACATCCGGCCATGACAATGAATTTCCGGATGGCTCCGCTTTTTACGGCGTCTACCACTTTATCAGCTAATTGTTCAACCTGATTGTGGGCAAACCCGCCAGTAATGGTGCCGTTTTCGATGGCTACCGGCGGTTTACAGGTTTTTGCCATCTCGATGATGGGTGAAAAATCCTTGGTGCCACCTTTTGGCCGGTCTTCGATATGGGGAAAACCGCTGAATCCGGCAGTCCCCGTAGTGAATACACGGTCTCTATATGTGGATTTTTTACGGGGAGGAACCAGACAGTTAGTGGTAAAAAGAATGGGGCCATTGAAGGTCTCAAATTCTTCGGTCTGCTTCCACCAGGAATTCCCATAATTCCCTGTAAAATGATCATATTTCTTGAATGCGGGATAATAATGGGCCGGCAGCATTTCACTGTGTGTGTAGACATCGATTCCGGATCCCTCGGTCTGCTTAAGAAGTTCTTCCAAATCCTTCAGGTCATGACCGCTGATCAGAATTCCGGGATTGTTCCGGGTGCCAATATTTACTTGTGTGATCTCTGGATGACCATAGGTGGAAGTGTTTGCCTTATCCAGAAGAGCCATGGCGCTGACACCAAATTTACCGCATTCTAACACCAGATTTGTCAAATCTTCGACACTCAAACTCTCATCAAGGGTGGCAATCAACCCCTTTTCCATGAAACCGAAGACATCATTATCCGAATAACCCAGGTTCAGTGCGTGTTCTGCATAAGCAGCCATTCCCTTTAAACCATAGGTGAGCAGTTCCCGGAGACTCCTGATATCCTTATCCTTCGTCACTAAAACACCTACGTTCTTTGCTTTTTCTTCCAATTCGGGAATGGTTGCTCCTTTCCAGGTGATGACATCGTGGTTCTTGAGCCATTCCGGGAGTGCATCCATATCGATATTCTCTTTGATATGATCCCGTAAAGCAAGTCCCTGTAAGACTTTATCCGCGATGACCTGCATATCAAAATTGGCATTCGTTATGGTTGTAAACAGGGAATCCGCCAGATATCGGTCGAGTGTTTCACACAGCGTGTTCTGTTTGCGTTTTTCACGGCTTAAAACAGCTACTCCTTTCGCTGTGTATATGAGCAGATCCTGCATCCGGGCGACTTCCGGTTTTTTACCGCAAACACCTTTGATGGTGCATCCGGTACCTCCTGCCGCTTCCTGACATTGAAAACAAAACATGTTTGACATTCAGTTCTCCTTTTTTCTTTACTCTAAAAATATAATGGTATTTCCGGGTTATATAACGTAACATATGTTACAAATATGGAAAATATATATCAAAAATTGAGAAAAATTCCTCTGTTTAGCTCTTTCGATGAAGAGGCATTATCCAAATATCTGCCGGAAGACAGAATATATGTTCGGCATTATATACCTGGAAATGTTATTGCTTTTTCAAAAGATCCCATAGAGTCACTTTATTGTTTAATACAGGGGAAATGCCGGGGCGAGATGCTGGATTTTTCCGGACGCTCCTTTACGGTGGAAGTGATAAATGCTCCCGATACGGTGGCTTCTGCATTTATATTTGCAAGAGAAAATCGTTTTCCCGTTAATGTCGTAGCTGTATCATCCTGTGAAATTGTACTGATTCCAAAAGATTTCATTTTTATGTTCATTGCACAGAATCCGGATTTTATTCGGATGATTATCCGGGATGTAACTGACAGGACCGTTATGCTGGCAAAGAAGATACAGATGCTTTCTTTCCGCACAATCCGCCAGAAACTGGCTCGGTATCTTCTGTCCCTCCGCAAAAACCAGTCCCTTAGTGTCCTGGTGCCCATTAGCCGTGAAGCTATGGCAGATCTCTTTAATGTGGAAAGGCCTTCTGTGTCCCGTGTCTTGTCGGAATTACACCGGGAGGGACTGATTGCTGTAAAAGGCCGGACCATTGAATTAAAAAATCTTCAAAAACTGAATGAAATATTAATTGAAGGATAATCAGTTTTGATGATGTTTAATGTATGATTCATACCCTTCCGGAGACATATACCATTTCAGAACTTCACCATCCGTTGAGGGAAGATTGACATATATCAGTCCATCCAGACAATAGTTAAAATCCGGATCCATATTAAATGATAAAATTTTACCTCCCAGTTTCAGATACTGTTTAATTAAAATGGGAATTCCATTTATCTGATGTTCGATATCCGATATCAATGAAGAGACTTCTTCAGGGGTTTTGATGAGGTGCTGTGAAGGGATTTTATCCCAAATTTTCATGGATTTGTGTTTAAAGGGGTTCCGGGGGCGGACATATCTGGCCAGTTCTTTATCCATGTAATGATTTTTTAAAAAATTGACCAAAATTTGCCGTGAAACGGCATTGTAGTTTCCGGTAATGCTGACAGGACCGAAAACGTTGGTGTAATGAGGATTTCGCACAATGAAAAGGCTGATGCCTTTCCACAGGAGTAGGAGGGGAGCGTATTTTTTCTGGTATTCTTTACGGATGAATGATCGACCCAGTTCAATGGAAGGTCCCATTTTATCAAAAATATCCGGTTTGTATCTGAACAATGTGCTTGTATAAAGTCCGGAAGGACCATATTTGCGGATTATCTCGTCAGTTGGGCCAAGGCGGTATGCACCGACAATTTCTTTTTTTACATGATTCCATACGATCAGATGGTAATAGTATTCGTCAAAAATGTCTAAATCCAGACTTTTCCCTGTTCCTTCACCTACATCACGAAATGTAATTTCCCTAAGGCGTCCCAGCTCACGGACAGAAAAGGGGATATCATCAACTTTGGCGTATATCACACTGTATTCCCGATTTTTCAGAAGCACTTGACCGGGTGACAGGGATTCAATTTCCTTTGTCAGAACTTCAGTATCAAACCGTTCGGGAATTTCCTCTAAGGGGTTTTCTTTCAAGGTATTCTGCTGTTTCTGATTATCGGAAGATAAGGGTCTGTATTGAAGAACATAGGTTTTCAGGCGGAGATAATTTAAAAGATCTCTTGGATTTTCAAAACTGTGGTACCGTTTCGGCTGGATAGAATCACCGACTTTCACAACGATGTGTTTGTTTTTTGTTTTTAAAAATTCCCGGGGATACATGAACATGCGCAAATTCTGGTTAAACATGCCTGCTAAAAGAAAGGTCAGGCTGTTTCTTCCTTCGAAATAAACGGGAATCAGAGGGACAGAAGCCAATTGGATAAGGCGGGCTGTATTTTCAATCCATCCGGGGTCTGTAATATCCTGGTGACGGACACGAAATTGTGAAACTGCCCCGGAAGGAAATAAAACGAGTCCGCCGCCGCGTTTCAACCATTGCAGGCTGTGACGAACTGCCCGGATGTTCATGTATTTAGCTTCCGGTGTCCGGTGAGTATCCACCAGAATAAGCCGGTCCCGAATATCCGGAATGTATTTTATCTCTTTCTGGGCAATGAATTTAACATCCTGCCGGATCCGGTAGATCAAATCCATGAGAATGAGTCCGTCCAGAACACCAAAGGGATGGTTTGCAATGATGATAAATGGACCTTTCTCCGGAATATTGTGCAGTGTCTTTGCATCGGAAATGGCGTATGTGATGTTCATGTTCTTCAGCACACAGGCTTCAAACGATTCATGATCCTGCCGGTTGAGGAGTTTTGAATACAATTTATTCAGACGCCCAAAAGCAAACATATGCTCTAAAATGGGATTTGCAAGATGAATTAATTTATCTTTCCACCGGTGTCGTGAATGAAAATTTACTCTGAATGGATCTTCCGAATGATGTTTGTCTCTTTTTTTCGCCATCAATTATGTTTGTTTTTTATTCTCAAATTTTACGGCACTGATTGATTTTTACCAATAGTTAAATCCCGTTGAATGTACATTTGTTTTTAATTTTATCATTTACGGTATTTAGATAATCAGGAATAATCAAGTGTAGACAAAACTTGTAATAAGTTGATTATCAACTATATCCAAATAACAGTAAAAGTATACTACCAATCCGATGTAAGCTTTTCAATCAAATCCTGTGAGATTTTATCCAGGACATCTTCAATGGCATCTTCCCGCACAATCTGATCTCCGGAGGACAGTTGATTGTTATAATTATCACTGTAGTAGATACTCCATTGAGATAAGGAACCGGACATGAGCTCCCGTTCTTCCGGTGTAGCAACCCATTCAAACTGAAGGGTCAATGACACTTTATACTCTTTGACTGTCTCGGTCTCATCAAAGGTGTGGGGATCGTCTGAAATGCGTGTAATACGGGTTCGTATGACCGAGTGGGCAGTCTGGGGTTCAGACAGGGGCAGGATGTTTTCCGATAAGATCCGGGAAATCAGGGCAGCAGTAAGCTCTTTTCCCAGACCAAATTCGGCGGTTTCGTTTAGTACATCTTCCACGGCGATACTTTTAATGCCAGGAGGAATGGTTCCGGAACGGACCGAGTAAATTCCGCAACCGGTGAAAAACAGATGTGTCACTAATAATAAAAAGGTCGTGAATTTAACTTTGAATGCCATACTCTTTCAACTTTCTGTAAAGGGTCCGTTCACTGATTTGCAAAGCCCGGGCTGTTTTTCGCTTGGAACCATGATATTTATCCAGAGTCTGTTCTATCAGTTCTTTTTCCATATCCCGGATGGATTTATCCTCCGCGGGTAAAATTTCTCCCGGTTGAATTGCTTCTTTGTCATATCGATTCAACCGCTGGGGAATTTCATCCAGTGAAACCTGCCCCTTTTCAAGCATTTGATTATTTTGCTTCAGCATGCTTTTGATTTCATCCACATCCTGCCGAAGAAGAAAAAGCTGCCGGAGAATCAACTCACGTTCCATCCTGTCCACATCTTTATCTATCCGGACCGGAAAACGTGTGTCAAAATGTCCGCTTTCGATAAACCCCGCATGTTTTCTGAGATATTCTTGGACAGTATCCACCTGAATAATATGGGATTTTTCCAGAACAAATACAGAATGGATAAAATTTCGCAGTTCCCGGATATTTCCCTGCCAGTTTAAAGATTCCAGGATTTTCATGGCGGATGGGGCGATGGGTTTGTATTGCAGATTGTTACGGTCTGCATATTCAATCATGAAAAATTCCGCCAGCATGGGAATATCCTCCCGGCGATCCCGTAATGCCGGCAGATGAATGGAAATGGTTTTTAAACGGTAGAATAGGTCTTTCCGGAAATTTCCTTTCATTACCTGCTCTTTCAAATCTTTATTGCTGGCTGCCAGAATGCGGACATCTACTTTTTGGGAAATGCTTTCGCCTACGCGAATGATTTCGCCCGATTCAAGGACACGGAGGAGTTTTACCTGAGTTTCCAGAGGCAGATCACCAATTTCATCCAGAAAGATTGTCCCCTGGTTTGCTGTCTCAAAAAAACCTTTCCGGTCTTCCGTCGCTCCGGTAAAACTCCCCCTTTTATGACCGAAAAGTTCGCTTTCTATTGTTCCCGAAGGAATCGCTCCGCAATTGACCACGATGTAAGGCCGGTTTTTCCGGTGGCTTAAGCGATGAATCGC
The DNA here is from genome assembly GCA_021157965.1 of Candidatus Neomarinimicrobiota bacterium. NCBI lineage: Bacteria > Pseudomonadati > Fidelibacterota > Fidelibacterota bacterium. The sequence goes on along the minus strand of JAGGVO010000015.1, from coordinate 19,044 downwards.
CCGGGCAACCAGTTCCTTTCCGGTTCCGCTTTCCCCGCTGATTAGTATGCTGATATCCGTAGGAGCCACCTGTTCAATAGAACTGATGACCTCTTTGATGGCATCGGATTTACCGATGATGCCATATTTTTGTTCGATTTCAATCATTTTATTTCTTCAAAGCCCGTTTTAAGACCACGATTTGATCCCTGAGTTTGGCTGCCAGCTCAAATTCCAGGTTTTCAGCCGCTTGATTCATCTCGTTGGTCAGTTCGTCAATGTGTTTCAGAATGTCCAGTTTGGACAGTGCTGCTGTGTCTCTTTCAAGCTTGTAGCGTGCCTGTTTCTCTTTTACATGTGAGTAGTCCGCGATGGATGTGCTCAGGCGAACGGCATCCTGAGTTTTATAGATTGTGACAGGTGTAATATCATGAATCCGGTTGTATTCCATCTGGACCCTCCGACGGCGGTTGGTTTCATCGATCACTGTTTTCATGGCATCGCTGATCCGATCCGCATAAAAAATTACTTTGCCGTTCACATTCCGGCTGGCCCGGCCTGCAATCTGAAACAATGAACGTTCAGAGCGTAAAAATCCCTGTTTATCCGCATCCAGGATGGCGACGAGAGAGACTTCCGGCAGATCCAGTCCCTCCCGGAGGAGATTAATACCCACCAGCACATCAAATTCTCCCAGCCTTAGATCCCGGAGGATGGATATTCGTTCAAGACTGTCAATTTCCGAGTGAAGGTATCGGGTATTCACCTGGACATTTTTCAGGTAATCCGCCAGATTTTCAGACATTTTCTTGGTTAATGTGGTAATCAGGACCCGTTCTTTCCGGCTTGTTCGTTTTTTTATTTCATCTATCAAATCATCAATTTGGTTTTCTGTGGGACGGACTTCGATTTCCGGATCCAGGAGTCCAGTTGGACGGATGATCTGTTCTGTGAAAACCCCCTTTGTCTTCTCCATTTCATAATCAGCCGGTGTGGCACTGACAAAAATTACCTGATGAATTGTCTCCTCGAATTCTTCAAATTTCATGGGACGGTTATCCAGAGCGCTGGGAAGGCGGAAACCGTATTCCACCAGGACTTCCTTTCGTGAACGGTCTCCGTTGTACATGGCGCGTATCTGTGGGATGGTGGCATGTGATTCATCTATAAAAAGGAGATAATCCTCCGGGAAAAAATCCATGAGGGTAAAGGGGCGCTCTCCCGGTTTTCGGCGGGTCAGATGCCGGCTGTAATTTTCTATTCCCGAACAGTATCCCAGCTCCTGCATCATCTCCATGTCATAGTTTACACGCTGCTCCAAACGCTGGGCTTCTACCAGTTTTCCGTTCTGCCGAAGTTCCGTCAGCCGTTCGGAAAGCTCCTTTCGGATATCTCTCAACGCAATTTTCATGTTTTCTTCGTTGGTGATAAAATGTCGGGCGGGATAGATGATGATCCATTCCGAACTGCTCTGCGTCTTCCCGGTAATGGGGTCAATAAAGGTAATGCTGTCCAGTTCATCTCCCCAGAATTCGAGTCTGACTGGATTGTCGTTGTACGCCGGATAAATATCCATCACATCACCCCGGATCCGAAAGGTCCCCCGGGAAAAACTCATATCATTCCGTACGTAATGAATGGCGATGAGTTTTTTTAGCAGTGTTTCACGGGGATATACATGTCCTTTTTGCAGGAGAATTATCTGATCCTTGTATTCTGTCGGAGAGCCCAGGCCGTATATACACGAGACCGATGCCACCACAATCACGTCCCGGCGGGAAAGGAGGGAAGCCGTAGCTTTTAAACGAAGTTTTTCAATTTCGTCGTTGATATCTGAATCTTTTTCAATATATGTGTCCGTTACCGGCAGGTAAGCTTCAGGCTGGTAATAATCGTAATAACTGATAAAATACTCCACTGCATTTTCCGGAAAAAAACTTTTGAATTCCCCGTAAAGCTGGGCAGCGAGCGTTTTATTGTGTGAAATGATCAAAGCAGGACGCTGGACTTTTTCAATAATTTTTGCCATTGTAAAAGTTTTGCCCGAACCGGTAATACCCAGGAGCGTCTGGAATTTTTCACCCCGTTTCAGTCCATCTGCCAGGGATTGTATTGCCTCAGGCTGGTCTCCCGTTGGCTTAAACTGCGATTTGACTTTAAATTGTGCCATGTTGGCATGAATATATGACATTTGTTGGAAGAATGGAAGGGGGGAAGAAGGAGGATTGGGAGGATTGATTAGATTGGCTTGTGCATTTATTGACGCACTGTACCCAATTCATCACTCATCATTTTATCTTCCCCCTTGTCATGCATTTTTGTTACGTTTTTACACATTTCCGACTCCTCTGAAGAGGGGAGATTATCCGGCACAATCATCAATTAACGTTTCAAACCAAACTCCCGACTCAAAAACTAAATTCACGACTCTTTACTCTCAACTCTGTTAGCGGAGGATGAGGGACTCGAACCCCCAAGCCCAGAGGGCGGCGGTTTTCAAGACCGCTGACTTACCAATTAGCCTAATCCTCCCAAAAGCCCGATAGTTTACTGCAGACGGGCGTTTTTTTCAACAGGTTTTTAAATTGATATGATAGGTCAGGATTCCGGTTCCATCAAAACGGCTAAAATATCCAGAGCGATTTCTTTGGTATTGATTCCTACTTCATTTGACGGTCCTACACAGGAGGGACATCCATTGGGACAGGTACAGTTTTTAATCAGGGAATAAGTTTCCCGGATGAGTTTTTCATGGGCATCGTAGAGGAGGGGACTGAAACCAATGCCTCCGGGGTAGTTGTCGTAAATAAACAATGTCGGCTGGAAGTTTTCCAGATCCTCCGGATTGAGTTTGACGGATTTCTTGTTTTCATCCGGGGCGGAATAGATACCCCGTTCGGTAATGGTGTTCATGGCAAACCATTCCGAGCTTTTGTCTCCCACGGCTTTATGAATATCATGGGGTTCGCTCATGATATGGAGTGATGCGACGGAGTGAAGGGCTTTGCTGATGCCCAACAAACCATCCACAATATCCGCCCGATTCCGGGGCAGGCGTTCAATTGCACTGTTGGGTATGGTAAACCAATAGGCAGTAGTGGCCATTTCCAGATCCGGCAGGTTTATTTTACCATAACCTGTGTTTTCACCGGTATAAAAGCGGATTTTCTTGAATCCTACCGCCCGGGTCATGACCTGTACTTCTCCCTGAAAAACCCTGGCATTCCGGGCATGGCGTTCTTCGTCCTCAGTTAAGACTTTGACCTTTGTATAGTCTATGGAATCGGTGTAGTAATCGGAATCGGTAGGGCGGACCAGTGCCTTCCGGCCGTCCCAGTCCAGTTTGTCTACAATGTATTGCTGTCCGGACGCCAGGTAGATGGCATCGGGATAAATGGTGAGAATCGCCGCACTGTAATCCACTTCTCCAATGATTTGATGGTTGTTTTCCGTATTCACTACCACAAAATTCCCTTCGGGTGACCGCCGGAGGTTCACATTCACGGCCGGATACGCCGTATCAGACCAGTACCAACGCCGGTTGTCATAATGCAAAATACCGCCATTGGTCAGAAATTCCAAAATTGCCTGCAAGTCGTTCGCCGCCACGTTCCCAAAGGTATTCCCCTCCTGGAAGGGGAGTTCAAAGGCGGCGCATTTAATATGATCCACGAGAAGCATCACATTATCCGGATTCATCCGGGCGTGTTCCGGGGACTGCCCGTAAAAATAGTCGGGGTTTTGCATGAGGAACTGGTCCAGCGGGTCGGAACGGCCGATAAAAATACCGATGGCGGATTTTCCCCGTCGTCCCGCACGACCGATTTGTTGCCAGGTACTGGATATGCTCCCCGGATATCCCGCCAGAATGGCCGCATCCAAATTTCCGATGTCTATCCCCAGCTCCAGGGCGTTTGTGGATACAACCCCGCGTATCTGACCGCTCCGTATTCCTTTTTCAATCTCCCGACGCCTGTTGGGCAGATATCCTCCCCGGTAACCGGCAATCATTTCCGGCCGGCCCATGGATTCCCGGTCCGAGTCGAAGGTATCCTTGAGATATTTTGTTAAAACTTCCACATTCAGACGTGAAAGGGCAAAGACAAGCGTTTGCACGTTGTTCCGAATGAGAAACTCCGCCAGATACCGGGCCTGCTTGATGTAACTGGCACGGATTCCCAGTTCTTTATTGATTATAGGCGGATTGTAAAAGATCAGGGTTTTGGGGCTTACCGGTGCTCCGGAACGATCAATCACGGTGATCTGATCCTCAATCAAACGGCCGGCATGTTCTCCCGGATTGGCAATGGTGGCGGAACAAAGGATAAAGAGAGGATCTGAACGGTAAAACCGGCAAATCCGTTTCAGTCGCCGGATCACATTGGTCATGTGGGATCCGAAAACTCCCCGGTAAATATGCATTTCATCGATGACGACCACTTCCAGATTCTGAAAAAACTGCATCCATTTGGTATGATGAGGCAAAATGCCCTGATGGAGCATGTCCGGATTTGTGACCACGATATTGCCCTGCTTCCGTATGGCTGCCCGTGCACTGGTGGGTGTATCCCCGTCAAAGGTGTAGACTTTGATATCCCGCTCCAGGGCCGTGATTAACTCGTGGAGTTCGGTCATCTGATCCTGACTCAGGGCTTTGGTGGGAAAAAGGTACAAGGCTTTGGCTTTGGGATTCTCAATGATTTTATGCAAAACCGGAAGGTTATAAGTCAGTGTCTTTCCCGAAGCAGTTGGTGTGACGACTGTGATGTTTTTACCGGCAGATGTTTGTTCCCAGGCCTCCGCCTGATGAGAATAGAGACGGTGAATTCCCCGTGATTTCAAAACATGCCTGATATCCGGATGGAGCTCTTCGGGAAAGTCACGAAAATCTCCCTCGTTGCCTTCTATATGATGAATATGGACTATGTTGGGATGAAAGCGTTCCGACCGGGTTAATAAAGTCTCAACCGAGCGGGTTTCCTTATGCATGATCTCTGTCATCCTTTTTTCCTGCCTTGATTTTACGTTGAAGTCTTGCTTGCCTGTGATTCAGGGCTTCACGATCTGCCTGACGCCGGCCGGGTATTCGTGATAAAGCCTTATGAACAACCTGCAATGCTTTTTCAAAATTCTTTCCCCTGTGTTCATAGTACTTTGCCAATTCTGTGTAAGCCTCGTATGAAAAGGGATATTGGGAGTCACAGGCTTCCGTCCAGGCATCCAGTGCATCAGTCCAGTCTCCCCGTTTTTTCAGAATAGCCGCCAGCTCCAGCAGGGTTTTCTGTCGTCGCTGAGGTGTGATGTCCGATTCCAGAACATACCGGTAATGGGCAATACTCCGTTCAAAATCCATACGGTTCCTGAAAAGACGTCCCTTGGCATAGTCATCCAGCGGATTGTCTTCTGCCTGAAGTCGCTCATGACTCTTCAGAATGCGGATGAGAATGGCCAGCATAGTGATAATATCCCACCGGTTATGAATAAAAACCTTTGCCAGCAGATCCACCCGGTTCAGGCGCATATACTCGAAATACACACCCGGAATCATCTCACCCGGGATATCTTCATCCCGTTCGAAACCCAGTTTTTCCCGCTCCAGAGTTGTCAGCTTGCAGTTTTTCTGGGAAAATTTCCACAAATTGCGGCTGTGATGAAGCAAATCTCCATGGGGGATTTCCGGACTCAGGGGCGGAAGATGATTCATCACAAACCGGGTGTTAAGAAGGGGAATGTCGTAGATTTTTCCATTGTATGTCACGATGGTATGAAAATCATCAAGCAGAGCACGGACCATTTCAAGCATCCCTTCTTCATGGCTTAGGCGGGAGATAAAGTACTGATACACACGAAATAAGCCGTTTTTAATAAAGCCGAGACCAATCATAAATGCTACCGTTCCGGAACCGCCGCTGAGGCCGGTTGTTTCCGTATCCAAAAAGATGAGAGACTCCCAGGAAGACAGGGATGGAGTGTTAAAAACGGTAGAAAAGTCCCGGGGGTCGATAGAGAAAATAGTAGAAAGATTACAATTGCCATATAATTTATTCAAACTCCAGGAATATTCTGCCCGGAAAATATCGCCGAAAGATGAGTTGATCCAACAGCCACCCACAAGCTCTTCCAGACCGGAAGATTGCTGCTGAAGTCGTGTGTCGGGAAAATGTTTGATCTCATTTTTACGGGAGTAAATCCGTTCAAGCTGTTGTTTAACATGACTCCCATCATTTTCGTGCTTCTTAAAGGGAGAGGAGGAGTGATAAAGCTCCTGCAGTTTGTCTTTGATACTTTTCATGAAATTAAATTTACAATGAGAATGAGAGAATATCTAACGGACTTAAAAATTTCATTATTGACCTGTTGTCGGGGTGAGAAGATTCGAACTTCCGACCTCGTCGTCCCGAACGACGCGCGCTAACCGGGCTGCGCTACACCCCGATGGATTCTCAAAAAGCTGTGCAATTTAATGAATCTGCAAGGGATGAGAAACTATTTTAGTGAAAAAAGTGGAAAAGAATAGACCCTGAGCTGTGAACTCACTATTTTTAACGCTATGATGATAAAGCACTCATTGAAAGATCTGCTTCCTGAAGAAATGGAATCCTGGGTCCGGTTCAGAGGCTATCCGTCCTATAAAGGGCGGCAAATGGCACAGTGGATTTTTCAGAAAGGATTGGACGATCCGGAAGCAATGCATACGCTGCCCAAAGAACTTCGGAAGATAATTCTTGGAGAAGGGAACCTGCAACTGATCCGTCTTGTCGGTAATGTGCCAAAAGATTTTTCGGAATCCCATAAATTCTTTTTTGAATTAAAGGACGGAAAAGCCGTGGAAAGTGTCTATATCCCGGCTGAAAACCGAAAAACAATATGTGTAAGCAGCCAGGTAGGCTGTACCCTGAACTGTTCTTTTTGTCAGACTGCCCGAATGGGGTTTCACCGGAATCTGACACCCGGGGAAATTGTGGATCAGGTTTTGCATATCCGTCGTATGGTATCTGAAAAAATCACAAATGTTGTGTTTATGGGCATGGGAGAGCCCTTTCTCAATTTTGAGTCAGTGATTCAGGCAGCACGGATCCTGAATCATGAATCGGGTCTCAATATCGGCGCCCGGCATATCACCCTGTCGACAGCAGGAATTATCCCCCAAATCCTTGCCTTTGCAGAGCTGCCCTATCAATTTAAACTGGCTGTTTCGCTGAATGCTATCCGGGATGACTTACGGCAAACGCTGATGCCGATCAACAGACAATATCCTTTGTCTGCACTTTTGGAAGCTGTTAAATTTTACACGCAGAAAACCCATCGCAGAGTCACTTTTGAATATGTGATGATGAAGAATGTCAATATATCACAAAGGGATGCCGATGAATTGGTTTCCCGTCTTGGTGAATTGGATTGTAAACTGAATCTGATTCCCTTCAATATGACAGAGGCTCCCTATGAAAGGCCTGCTGAAGAAGAGATACAGTCTTTTACAGACTATTTACAGCAACGAGCGCCTTTTCCCGTCATGATACGGTGGAGTGGTGGATCCGATAAACAGGCAGCGTGCGGACAATTATACACCCAAATGAAGAAGGAAGTCTATGACTGATACACTAAAAAAATATCTTGAAAAAAAACCTGTCGATTTTGGTATGATCCTGGGAAGCGGTCTGGGAGATGTGGCTTCTGAAATCCAGGCAGAGCAGGTTTTACCCTATGATAAAATTCCCGGTTTTCCGAAATCCACGGTGGAAGGCCATGCCGGACAGTTTATTCTGGGTGATTGGCACGGTCATCGAATATTGGCTGCCAAAGGCCGTTTTCATTATTATGAAGGCTACAGCATGGACAAGATCCTGGCGATTGTGGAGTATTTTCATGACGTGGGTATCCGGCATCTTATCGTGACCAATGCTGCAGGTTTAATCAATGAAAAATATGAAAAAGGGGTGATTCTGAGGATTGATGATTTTATTGATTTTACTCATAAAGCATCGGCGGCGGGTGATCTTTCCCTTGCCGGAATCCGCGAAGATGAAAAAAAGGTTATTGACAAGGCTGTCATGCAATCCGGTGTGTCTATCGGACAGGGGATTTATGTATGGACTACAGGACCATCTTATGAATCACCGGCAGAAATACAATATTTCAAAGAACTGGGAGCCGATGTGGTGGGAATGTCCACCATGCCTGAAGTTATTCGGGCCAGATCTTACGGTATGAAAGTCTATCCCTTCAGTTGTGCCACAAATTATGCGGCCGGGATAAAAAAGGAAGCTCTTTATCATGAAGAAGTCACAGAGGCAGCTCTGAAAGTCAGCGGAAATATGAAATCCCTGATTTCATCGCTTTTGAACGGTTTGGATAAATCATAAATCGAGACAGTCATGAAGTTAACAATCATTACTGCGTGCATGGTGATGTTATTGGGAGGATGCATGGGCGAAAACGCCGCTTATCAGTCTCCGCAAAAGGTGAAACCCTTTACGGAAGAAGATTTTGACAAGCTCTATTCCGAAAAAGCCCTGGGTATGAATGTGGAAGACGGAAAGATGACTTTCCGGGTCTTTGCCCCCCGGGCAACACAGGTGAAAATCCTGTTTTTTAAGAAATATAGTGATGAAACTCCCTATGAAACCCTGTACATGATCCGGGATGATCAGGGGGTGTGGGAGTATGTCAGTCCTGCAAAACGCTGGGGTGATTATTACGGGTATCAGGTTTCCGGCCCGGAAGGTCCCGGCGAGATGTTTGATGACAGTCTTGTGATTGCCGACCCTTATTCCATTGCTGTTTCGACGAAAAATCATTTTACGCATGAAGGAAAATCCATCATCCTGAAAGATGATTATCACTGGGGTCGTGACACATGGATCGTACCGGAAGATCCCCGGGATCTGATAATTTACGAAGCCCATCTTCGGGACCTGACCGCCCATCCTTCTTCAGGCGCATCAAAACCGGGGACATATAGGGGTGCGGTGGAAAAAGGGATAACAGGCGGACTTGAGTACATTAAATCTTTGGGTGTCAATGCAGTGGAATTCCTCCCACTGATGGATTTCGGCAACATTGAAATTCCCTATAAAGACAGTGTGGAACGGAAATACAACACCTGGAATCCTTATGAACGGAATCACTGGGGATACATGACCAGCTACTTTTTTGCCCCCGAATCCTACTATGCCACAAATCCATCCCTGAAAGAGGGAGGATACAGCGGGCACGACGGCCGGCAGGTGCTGGAAATGAAGGATATGGTGAAAGCTTTTCATGACGAAGGTATTGCCGTTCTCATGGATGTCGTGTACAATCATGTCAGTGAATACGATTATAATCCCCTGAAATATATTGACAAGAAATACTACTTCCGGCTGGATGAAAAGGGGGATTTTATTTCTGTAAGCGGATGCGGCAATGATTACGCCACGGAGCGTCCCATGGCCCGCAGGCTGATTATCGACAGTGTGATTTTCTGGATGAAAAAATACCATATAGACGGCTTCCGTTTCGATCTGGCTGCCATGATTGATGAAGAAACCTGTGCCATGATCCTTGAGGAAGCCCGGAAAGTGAATCCCCATGTGGTGATCATCGCTGAACCCTGGGGTGGCGGATATAAACCGGACCGTTTCAGCGAACTGGGGTGGGCAGCATGGAATGATCAGTTCCGGAATGGCGTCAAGGGCCAGAATCCCGATAATCGGCCTGGATTTATTTTTGGACGCTGGGATGACGGGGTGAACCGGGATAACGTTTTTCGATTTTTAACCGGGACACTGGTTAATGACGGGGGACTTTTTCAGACATCCGCCCATTCGGTGAATTATCTTGCATCCCATGATGATTATACTCTGGGGGATTTTATCCGTCTTTTTCTGAACTGGACACCTCAGAATAAAAGCGTTGATGAGTACCATCTGGTAAAAGGGGACATGCTTGCATTGAATCGCCTGGCAGCTTTTACGCTGGCCACCTCACAGGGCATCATGATGGTCCATTCGGGACAGGAATTTGCCCGCTCCAAAGTTATTGCACCCTCGGGTGTGGAAAATTCTCATGTAGGCCATATTGACCATAATTCCTATGAAAAAGATAATGAAACCAATTATATCAACTATGATATAATGGCAAAGAATAAAGAGCTGGTGTCCTATTATACCGATCTGATTAAACTCCGTAAACGGATTCCCGAACTCAGGAGAGCTGACCGAAAGCACCTGAAACGTAAGTATTCTGACAATGTACAGTTTGGAATTGGCTATGAAATCAATGATCCTGCTTCGGAAAAGCGCTATTTGATTTTATTGAACGGGGATCCGGTCAAACATGCCATGTATAAACTTCCTGACGGCACGTGGGATGTTCGGGCCAATGAATTAAAAGCAGGGCTGGATGCTCCGGTGCATAAGGGTATTGTCGGTCAGATTGTCCTCGATCCCCGTGGAGCAGTCTTGCTGGAACAGATTAAGGATAAATGAAAGAAAAAGTCATCATTTCCGGTTGTCTGGCGGGGCTTCATTGCCGATATGACGGAGGGACTCATGTTCTTGACCGTCTTTTGGAATTAAGCAAACGGTATGATCTGGTTCCGGTTTGTCCCGAACAGGCCGGAGGATTGGCTACTCCGCGGATTCCCTGTGAACTGCAGGCGCCGGTGGAAAAAATTCTCTCCGGACAAGGTAAAATTCTGAATCGGCAGGGAATGGATTGTACCCGGGCATTCATCCGGGGTGCCCGGGAAACATTACATATCGCACATTTACTGGATATCCATAAGGCTATTTTAAAAGAAGGTTCACCTTCCTGCGGCACACGTCGCATTTATGATGGAACATTTACCGGAAAAACTGTTCCCGGGTCCGGCATAACGGCTAAAGTCCTGAGTGACGCAGGAATTCATATCTATTCTGAAGAAGAAATAGGGGAAATGTTATAAAGCGACTTGTAATATATACTGCGGAATGGTGTGCCGTATGTCTGGCTCTGAAAAAGATGCTGGAACATGAAAAGATACCCTATACCGAAATCGAAGTGACGGGAAAAGACAACTATAAAGAATTCCTGTATGAAAAAACCGGATATTGGGGCACGCCGGGCATCGTGTTGGATGACAAGCCTTTGAAAGGTGGTTTTCCCGAGCTGGCAGGACTCATAAACCGGGGGTATTTCAGAGGAAAAAAGGAGGATTGAAGCATGACGGATCCCAGGGAAAAGGCACTGGCCGACGTACTGGTTAATTATTCAACAAATGTTCAGGAAAATGAGAATGTCCTGATTGAAGCTTTTAATATTCCCGATTCACTGGTAGTGCAATTGATTCGGTCTGTCCGGACAAGGAAGGGGAATCCATTTGTAAACCTGAAATCCTCGGTAGTTACCCGGGAACTCCTGCGAAACGGAAATGATGATCAGATTTCCCTCAGCGGCAGATTGGAAGCCGCAGCCATGAAGGAGATGGATTGTTACATCGGAGTAAGGGGAGCCCTGAACATTTCCGAAATGTCCGATGTTTCCGCAGAGGATATGAAACGGTATGAATTGTTGTGGGGATATCCCGTCCATAAAGAGATTCGTGTTCCCAAAACCCGCTGGGTGGTTCTCCGCTATCCCACACCTTCCATGGCCCAGCAGGCAGGGATGAGTACGGAAGCTTTTGAGGACTTCTTCTTTAAAGTCTGCACCCTGGATTACTCAAAAATGTCTAAAGCCATGGATCCCCTGGTGGAATTGATCAACAAAACCGATAAAGTCAAGATTACCGGAAAAGACACGGATTTGACTTTTTCCATCAAAGGATTCAACGGCATTAAATGCGACGGTGAAGCCAATATTCCGGATGGTGAGGTTTTTACGGCGCCAGTGAAGGAGAGCGTAAACGGTGTTATCCACTACAACACCCCCACATTATACCAGGGAACCATCTTTCAGGATATCCGCCTGACTTTCAAAGACGGTAAAATTGTGGATTTTCAGGGAGATCATCCTGAAAAGCTGAAAGCTATTTTTGATACGGATGAAGGTGCCCGGTACGTAGGTGAATTTGCCATCGGACTCAATCCCTGGATCACGGAAGGGATGCTGGATATCCTTTTTGACGAAAAGATTGCAGGTTCCATCCATTTTACCCCGGGAGATACATACGAAGAGACAAATAACGGAAACAAAAGTGCCATTCATTGGGATCTTGTTTTACGTCAGACACCGGAACACGGCGGTGGAGAAATCTGGTTTGATGACGTACTGATCCGTAAAGACGGACGTTTTGTCCTGCCGGAATTGGAAGGGCTGAATCCGGAGAAGCTGAAGTAGGAAGATTGGGACAGTAGTTGTCAGTGGACAGTCGTCAGTCATCAGTCGGCAGGATTGGTCAACTTGTCACGCGTTACGCGTCACGCGTCACTATTTAGTCGGCAGTCGGCAGTCGTCAGTCGTCAGTCATCAGTCGTCAGGATTGGTCAACTTGTCACGCGTTACGCGTCACGCGTCACTATTTAGTCGGCAGTCGTCAGGATTGGTCAACTTGTCACGCGTCACTATTAAGTCGGCAGTCAATAGTGGACAGTCGGCAGCCGAAAGAGGATTGATCAGATTGATTCGATTGGATGATTGACAGCCCTGGACTTAGTCCGGGGGATTAAACTGAAGTGCTTTCACACTGTTGACATGAGGAATGAGGGGGTTCAGCAATTCAAGAGTAGATTCATGGCATTCAAAACTCTCTGCGTTTCAGCGAGCTCTGCAGAAGGAAAAATTCAGCGTTCAGAAATTATTTGATTAATTGAAAATAAATAGATATGTTTACTTATAATCAGGAGTCATTATGAAAAAACATCATGCGATTACTTTTATTCTTATGGGCTTAATTCTCATATTTGTGTGGGGTTGCTGGATTCCCGAAGATTTTGACGCGCAGTTCTATGTGAATAAAGACGGGAGTTACCGGTTTACGTATAAAGGAAAACTGACGAATGTCATGGCATTATCCCTGGAAAAAGAGGGAAAACTGGGTAAACAAGAAGAGAGCGAACTGAAAAAAGATGTTGAAAAACTGAAAGAACTGAAAGGTTTTAAATCGGTTAAATATGTGGGAAAAGGACGTTATCAAATATCCGTCGACTATCGTGGAAAAGCAGGTGAGAAGTACTCATTTATCACCGATGATTTGCAGATTTTTTCTGTATTCTTTCAGGAAGAAAACTTATTGTCTATACAAGGTTTTAGTCCGACAGAAGCTGATTTTCAACAGTTGAAGGCACTGGGCGTAAGCATAGAAGGTTCTCTGAAGGTTCTGGTGGACTCTGATTTAGAAATCAAGACTCATAATGCGGATCACCAATATAATAAAAAACACATGAGGGTTTATCAATGGAATATCAAAGGTGTAACCGACAAACCTGAAATTGTGATTGCCTTATGAAAAAAATTATGATGAACGGACTCCGAAAATAAAAAAATCTTTTTGTCAATAAATTTGCTTGTTGGTGATATTTTGTAAGAGTAATTTTAAATGAAACAAATTATTCATAGTGGTATTATTATATCAAATATCCCCATGGATATTCGAATGTATTCGAATCCGGCACTGTACAAAATCCTATAATCCGAAATCACAAAACAGGAGATCATCATGAAGGCAAAGTATGCACTGTATGCCGCCATTTTTGCTGTTATCATTACTTTTTTGGTGAATGTATTTCAAAAAGACAGACGCATTTATGAAGCCGAACCTTATGCTTCAGTTATTATTGAAGATGCTGATTTAATGTCTAATCATCGTTGGAGGGGAGCCAGTGATGACTGGGTAAGTCGTGTTGTGGGTCAGGTTTCGGCCGGTACGCCGGTGCAAGTGATGGAAGGACATTCAGAATGGTATAAAATTCTCATGGATGACGGGACGATGGGCTGGATTCATGAAAATCACCTTAAACCATCTGAAAAGGTCCTTGTAAGGGAAGTTGAAAGCAGAACAATTGATATCTGGGATAAACCTGAGACAGCAGGTCATAAAGTGATTGGGGAAGTTCGTGGACGCAAATGGGTCACCCGGCTTGAAGAATCTCCAAAAGCATTGAATAAACAGGCATTTACCCGTATACGGACAGAAGATGGGAAAGAAGGGTGGGTTTTTTCTTATGATTTGGAACGGATAGGCTGGAAACAACCCCGTCTGATTCAAAGGGATGAATGGCGTTATAATAAAAAAAGAATCGTGAAACGGTGGACAGGCCGGCCGGTTGAAAAATTTATCGGAAGATATTCAGAACCTCATGCCATTATGATTGACGATGGACGGAAAATATATTTTTTCAACAATCTTTATTTATTCAATGGTCACCGGAAAGAGATAGGTACACAGGTCATTACTGAAAATGGAAACATTCAGGATTTTCATTACAGCGCCCGGCCGGGACAGCTGATTGGCCGCTTTCCCCTGAGTGCAACCCTCCGTTTCCCCATTATTATGAATAATTTATGGCATGTGTTCGATTTAAGTTATCATAAATCTTACAATAGATTTGGAGACAGATTATCCGAAACCATTTATAATCCACCACGGTGGCTTTCCTGGATACTGGTTATTCTCGTGGTCATCAGTTTTATATCCCTTTTCTATATCATCCTGTTTGTCCCCTATTATATCTCGAATAAAATCGCTTTCAGTGTCAGTTTAAATCAGAAACTGGCAAATAAAATCATTTTACTCGTTGCGGCAATTTCCGGGATTATCCTGGGATATATTTATTTTGTGTTTATTAATGTTAATATCGGAACATTCAACAACCACTTCTTTATTCATTTTCTCTTTGTACTCGGCATGACGATCGGATTCATCAGCAAATGGAAATCGGACCTTCTCTATAACCGGTGTTCCAAATGCCGTAACTGGTCCGGTTCTGATGCCGGGTCTGAACTGGTGGACAAATCAGAGCATACGCTGACAACGACATACAGTAGCGGTAATAAAACAGTAGAACACGGCACCAAAGAAGTCTGGCTGGATCATCGTTTGTGTACAAACCAGGAGTGCGGACATTTTTGGAGTATTGTCCGAACACGGTGGTCGGGGTGGCACAGATGAGAATGATGAATGCTGAATGCTGATCCTGTAAAATAGGGTTCCTATTAATCTTGACATATAACTAATTAAGTGTTAAAATATTTTAGAGCATAATAATGAGGTCTGTTATGAATAGGCAAAGAAATATCCTGATTTTAGTCGTTATGTCTGTTTTTCTATGGATATCCGTGATGCATGGAGCCATGCCCCTGGACGGGACGGATCGTTTTGTGACAGAAGCCCAGGATTTTACCGTGGATTATGGTCAGTTTGACGGAAACCGGATCTGCACGTGGACCAGCAATGTGGGGGACTGGGTTTCTTTTCGGGCCACATCGTATCCCGGCATGGAATGGCCGAAAGGTTCCGGAATATCGAATGTGTTCCAGTCCGGACTCTTTCTGGTAAGCGGACAGACAAAGGAAAAGGATTCGCTCACATTCCACGAGGATATCCGGACGGCGGTTGCTGAGTTCTTTTCACAGTTTCAGCCCGGACAGATTCTCTATTTCGATACATTAAACCAGGTTGTGGTGCCTATGAGTAACTATCCTCAGGAACATTGCATCTGGAAAGCGGCAGATCCGGCAGATCCGTCTTACAGGTTGTATAAAATCAACCGGCATGACAGTCTTTCTGCCGATTACCTGAACTGGCCGTCGGAACAGGGCGCCCCGGTGGATGAATCCGGGAAACCGCTCTTTTCAGGTGATCAGATGGTATGGAGTGTCTGCAATGATATGGATACGAGCCTTCATACGTCCAATCTGGGTGGAGCCCCCATGGGTGTTGAGATACAAACGACATTATACGGATTTGACCGGAGTGATATATTGGGAGATGTGCTTTTTATCCGGAGCCTTGTCATCAACAAATCGGATAACCACTATAAAGAGATGTATGCCGGCATCTGGGCAGCTCCGGAATTGGGAATGGCGTGGGATAACTGTGCAGGGGTTGATACCAGTCTAACAATGGGATATGTATTTAATGGTGTTCCGGAAGATTTGAAATATGGTTTAACACCCCCTGCAGTAGGATTTACCTTTCTTCAAAGGCCTCAGGTAAAAAGCCCCGGAGATACGGCAAGCTGGTCCGGTACCCCCCGTCCGGGCTGGAGGGAAGCAGATTTATCCGGATTTATCGTTCTAAAGGGGTCCCCGACACTGAATCAGGATCCCGACAATAAGGAAGAGGCATATCATGTTGTCCGGGGATTGAAAAAAGGGGGAGGATCGTGGATTGATCCGACGACGGGTGAGCCGACCCGCTTTCATTACACCGGTGATCCGGTAACGGGAGAGGGATGGCTGAATATTACGGAAGTTCCACCGGGGGACCGCCGGTTCCTCTTCAGTGCGGGTCCTTTTGAAATGGCACCCTGCGATACCCAGGAGATTGTGACGGCCATCATCGTTGCCCAGGGACACAACCATATCCGTTCCGTGGCGGCCTTGCGTTTTGCAAAAGAATATGTCCAAAAGCTGTTTGATGCTCAGTTTGATTTTGAAACCTCAGCAACTGTAACAGATATTATTGATGCAGTCAGACAGGAGAATCTGGATGTGCAGGTCCGTGTTTTATCCGGAGATACCACGGCAGTTATTGGAGGTACGTCCCAACGAATTGTTGAACGGTTTTACACCAACAATATGACGGAAGCCAATGATATGCCCCTGGCAAAGCAATATTTAACAGAAACACTGGAATCTTTTGGATACACGGTTCTTGCCCGTCCTGTTGAGGCGTATGGAAGTGTAGATATCCGTGATCTGCTGGTTTATAAAGAAGGGACTGAATATCCTGATTCCTGTATACTCATGACGGCTTTTTACGATGGCATAGAGTGTTGGTCAAAACCGTCTGTTATCAATCCCAATGCGGATTTAAATGCCAGCGGTGTGGCCGCACTTCTGGAGTGTGCCCGAATCCTGAAAGATGTTGATACACCTTATTCCATCCTATTTGCTCTGTGGGGATCCTGGGAGATTGGTGCCGAATCTTTCAAAGAATGGCCGGACAATCCCTGGTGGGATCAGATCCTCTTCAATGTGGATGTGGAAGCCATCGGGTACGATACGCTGAATTTGAGAGAGATTGTCCCTCAGTATTTCGACAGAGATGAGAATATTGCCATTCAAAGCTATGTTCTGGATCGGATGCAGTCGGTTTTGTATCAGAATGATCTCGATTTGTCCATTGGAAAACGATGGGAAGGAACTACATACGGCCAGGCAGATCCCTTGCCGTCCATATCCTTTACGCAGAGTATTTTTCATCCGGATACAAGCTATGAATATTTAATCTCCAACCCCAATATGCACGGGTTTGGCCGGGATGATATGGAATTTTTCGATCTGCCGGTCTTTCACGACCGGGCCCGGGCAGTGATTGGCCTGGTTGCCGATCTGGCATTGCATGGCATTCCGGAAAAACTGCCTACGGAAATCCAACCGGTCATAAAATCGGAATCATTTGTATTATATCCCAACTATCCTAATCCCTTTAATCCGGTTACGCATATTGAATTTTCCCTGCCGGAACCGGCACAGATCACCCTCAATATTTATGACATCACCGGAAGAATGGTTGAGCAGATCATCAACCAGCACACACCTGCAGGTTATCACACCGTCACCTGGGATGCATCTCCTTATAGCTCCGGTGTGTATATTGCACGATTGAAAGCCGGGAGTTTTGCGAAAACGCAGAAGATGGTGTTGATGAAATAGGCATCAGTCGTCAGTCGTCAGGATCGGTCAACTTGTCACGCGTTACGCGTCACGCGTCACTTTTTAAGTGGACAGGCGGCAGTCGTCAGGGATGGTCAACTCGTCACGCGTCACTTTTTAAGTCGGCAGTCAAAATACTAAGAAAGTCAGGAAGCAGCATCACAACCGCCCTTTTTAACCATGCCCCGCGCCGGAGAACCCTATCAATTTCATATATACAGGAAAACCGGATGAGATTACACAGCCATGCGTGCCCGGTTTTCTCTCAGTTCTGATTGGCGCCTTCGTTAAGTTTTGAACATTTTTCCGCTTGACACATGCAGCCAAACAGTCTATTTTCCTTATAAGAATATAAGTACATGGGAACATGAAGATCAGTATTATCCGGCGAGGCATTTTTCTATTATTTATCAGCATCACTGCGTTTAGTCAGCAATTGCCCCAGATGCGGGTGGTTGATACGCCCAGGCTGCTCCGAAATGAATTTGTAGGTTCCCGGCACCGGGATGTGAATGACCGGATTGCCGCAGCGATTAAAGTTGTGAGCGATATGGGGGGGTTCAGCTACCAGTCCAATAATGGGATTGTGGGTATCGAACGTGCTCCCGGCGCAGACATGGTGTATTTGCAGCCGGATGAACGGGTTCTGGAGATATATAAGTCCGGTTATGAGCCGTTAAAAGTAATCCTGAGTGACTACAGCATCCGTCTGCAAAGCCGCCAGGTATGGGAGCTGAAGGTGACAGGGGAGAAGAAGCCGGTTAATGTCACCATTTTATCAGATCCATCTGATGCAGAGAAGATCCTTGATGGGAAATCTTTGGGTACCGATGAAACCTTTAAAATTGTGCCGGGAGACCATGTGCTGCGGTTGCGTAAAGAGGGTTACAGGGGGATCACGCAAACAATCACTGTGACCGAAGATAATACGCTTTTTCGAGGATATGAATTGAAGCAAATTGATGTCACACCGGTAACCATCACGACGACACCCGAAGGGGCGGATATTTACCTGAATGGAGTTCTTCGTGGTCAGTCCTATTGGAGTGATTTCCTGTTTCCGGAAGAGTATGAACTGAAGATTATGAAACCCGGGTATCTGGATATTGTGGATACGGTTCTCATAGAAGAGGAAAAGCAGAACGACCTGAGCTATACCCTAACGCGCAATATTGCAACCCTTGACCTGTCAGTAAATCCCCCGGATGCCCAGGTTCTGATCAATAACCAGCCTTATCGTCCCGGCCGCATAGACATTGCCCCCGGGGAGTATTCGCTTCAGAT